>DWVG01000101.1 GCA_019120355.1 Candidatus Ligilactobacillus faecavium | reverse complement strand
CTGCATTAAAATTTTTCAATTTTTGTTAATTTTTACTCCTAAAAAACATCCTTCCAGTTATCCTGGAAGGATGTTTTCACTATTGATTCCATGCACTCTTTAATTTCTGTGCATCTTGTTTGATCAATTGATTTCGGTTGCTATTTGGATGCGTTAAAATATCCTGCATAATTTGATTCAACTGAACAAATGCCGTATTTGAATTCTTAACAACCGGCATGGTAAACATGTTTACAGTTGAATTTGACAAGACTTGCGGAACCTTTGTATCTGCAAGATTCTTGTAACTGTTACTCTTCAAGACCTGGTTATTGACCGGCATATAACCCGTTGTCTTTGCCCAATATAACTGTTGTTTAGGTTCGGTTAAGAACTTCATGTATTCAAACGCTGCTGTCCGTTGGGCCTTGCTAACATTCTTGAACATGTAAATGTCGGTCCCCTGTTGCAAGTTATTCTTGCTTGGCCGCGCAGCAACCGCGTAATCGGCATGCGTTGGTTTAATGTATTGTTCAGATGATGAAGCTCCGATAAACATCGCAACTTTGCCGTTTGAAAATGGCAAGTACATGTACTTTTGGGCCCCGGCAATTTGGAAATAGCCATCCTTAACCCCATCAGCATAGTAATTGATAACTTTCTTTGAATCTTTTGAATCAAAGTTCAATTTCGATGTGAACGAATCGCCATAGCCTTTCATTCCAATGACATAGTAGTTATTCAATGCATCAAAACCTGCTCCAACCACTTTATGATTTGATTTTTCATAAATTTCTTTTGAAGCTTGCTTTAACTGGGCCATTGTCTTTGGAACCTTAACCCCGTACTTCTTTAAAAGACCCGGATTGTAGAACAAGACTTCTGTCGACTTGTTAAACGGCACCCCATATTGTTTACCGTTGATCGTTGCCCCTTCAAGGAATGGTTTGGCAATGTTTGACCGTTGAATTGAACCAAAACCAATCTTCGAATTATCGAAATACGGCTTTAAGTCAACTAATTGGCCATTAGTTGCCGCCGTATACAACCATTGCGGATAAGCCTGCGTAATCGTCGGCAAATTTGAAGGATTTTGCATGGTTGAATTTAACTTGCCTTGCAAATCAGAATAATCGCCTTGATTTTCAAGCTTGACTTCGATATTCGGGTGCGCTTTTTCAAAGTCAGCCGTCATCTGCTTCAATGCCGTTGAAGCACTGCCGCTCATTGCATTCCAAAACGTGATCGTAGTCTTCTTTCCCGTTTTGGCAGAAACATCATCTGCATGGACTGCGAAAGTTCCCTGTTTTGGTCGGTTAGAACCAAGTGCAAAAACAGTTAACATCGCAACTGCTAACCCTAAAATGGTCCCCAGCCGCCAATTTCTCTTTTTCATAACTTATGTATTAATCTCCTTATATAAAGAATCCATAATTAAGTATACAACTTATTTCATTCAGAGGGGAACCTCCAACCGAACTTTGAAAAAAATAAGGCGATCATCGCCTTACCTTTAATGAATTAACTATGCTTTTTCACCCGGTTCCGATGCAATGATCTGCATCTTCCCACGAATCGTCCATTTTTTTACGTCATACGGTAAAATAAAGTGCATGTCCTTCTTCAAATCATACGCTTTCCCGTCAACTTCGATCTGGCCTTCACCATCAAGAACCGAAACTAAGGTGTATGGCGCATTGCCGCGGGTAAACGTTCCCTGACCGCCGTCAACCTTCCATTCATAAACTGCAAAAAATTCTGTTGAAACAAATTGGGTCACCGCAACGTCACCAACTTGGAAATGTTTTTGATTCAACTTCGGATCCTTGTGCGGAATCATTGCGCAATCAATTGATTGTTGAATATGCAAATCACGCTTTTTACCGGTTGAAGCATCTACCCGATCAAAATCATACATCCGGTATGTAGTGTCCGAACTTTGTTGCGTTTCAAGCACCATGATGCCCTTGCCGACAGCGTGAACGGTCCCGCTTGGAACATATAGGAAGTCCCCGGCATGAACCGGGATTTTCCGTAATAACTTATCCCATTCGCCTTTTTTGATCATTTCTACAAATTCTTCGCGGCTTTGAGCGTTATGTCCGTAATACATCATGGCGCCTTCATCAGCTTCGATCACGTACCAGCATTCGGTTTTCCCTAACTCATGTTCATGTTCTTCGGCGTACGCATCATCCGGGTGGACTTGCACTGATAAATCAATTTTGGCATCTAAAATCTTTGTCAATAACGGAAAAACATCGCCTTGAGCATTGCCGAAAACTTCCCGGTGATCTTTCCAAACCTGGTCAAGCGTCATTCCCTTATATTTTCCATTTTCAACCGTTGCGGGTCCGTGCGGATGAGCTGAGATTGCCCAGCATTCTCCTGTATGGTCGCTTGGAATTTGATAACCAAATTCAGTTGCTAATTTATCGCCGCCCCACATTTTTTCTTGAAAATATGGTTTTAAAAACATTGGTTCTGCCATTTATAATTCCTTCTTCATTGATCAAATATATCTCAATTTTATCAAGAAGAATGATAAATGTAAACGCTATCTATTTAATGAAATCCGCAACTAACTGATCCCGAAAGTCAAGAAATGCCTGGTTATCCGCGGTTGGATGAACCCGGTTCGTCAAGACGATCAATCCTTCTTGCCGCGCTTTGCTCAATAAGATGTACGTTCCGGTATATCCCGTGTGATAGATCCACGGCGTTTGATCCGGTGAAATGCGAAGGTCCCATCCAAGCGATCTTCTTAAATGGTGCGTTGTCCAATCCTTGAAAAGCGAATCGATTGTTGAACGCTGTAAAAGATCATTATCGGTAATCCCTAAGATCCATTGCGCAAACTTGATCAAATCATTAAGCGGCATAAAAAGCCCGGCAGAACCGCAATGTTCTTTCAAAATAAAGGCCTTAGGATCATGGACTTCACCTTGGATCAGTCCCCGGTCAGCCGTCATTTCGGTCGGAACACAATTTTCTTTGACCGGATCAAAAGTACTTTCTGTTAATCCTAATGGAACTAACACTTCATCATGAATTACCGTTTGAACTGATGCATGATAAAATTCTTCAATTATTTGTCCAAGCATGATCAAGCCAACATCCGTGTATACCACTTTTTGATCAAACCAATCACCCACCGAAAGTGAATCAAGGGCTGCTAATAGCTGATCTGGCGGCAATTGATTACGATTCGGAATGTATCCTGAAATTGCGGATGTGTGTGTTAATAAATGCCGTACCGTTACCCGCTGATCCTTAAAAAGCGGAATATAATCTGCGACCCGGTCATCAAGGGTAATTTTCCCCTGCTCGATCATTTTCAAAATCACCGTTGTTGTTCCAACGACTTTCGTCAACGAAGCCATGTCATACAGCATTCCCCAACGCAGCGGCTGAACTTGCGGAACCAAGGCTGCTTTGCCATAAACCATCGTTTCTACTTGACCGTCATGCAAATGCGCATAGGATACTCCGGGAACGATTTGTTCATCGACCATCTGCATCATCCGCGCCTTAACTGCGTCTGTCTTCATCGGAATCCTCCTGTCTTAACTGGTTCACATATCTGATTTTAAACTGGCCATTTTGATAATCAACTAAACTTGCGCGTGAGTTATCAACCAAGAAAAGCGGGACTTCACCATAAAGACTTTCAATGAAATTTGATAGGATCAATCCATGCGTAACGATCAAAATATTGCATTCCCGGTCTTGATATTCATCGCCAATCATGCGCAATGCCCGGCGAAAACGAGTATTTAATTGAGCGGCATTTTCGATTTCTTCCGTCCCATCCATCGTCCGAAACAGCCGGATCAATTCGCCAACATGCTCTTCGTTCAAAAAAGCCCGGATGATTTTTTTCAATCCTAAAGTTCGCAATGCTTGCGGAATCAATTTCATATTTTTCGCTTCTTCAAACTGACCAAAACTCATTTCGCGCAGATCCGGATCCCGATAAATTGGTGGAAGCTTGTGTTGATTTTCCTGCAAAATATATTTGGCCGTCGCCTGAGTACGTTTCAAATCACTGGTATAAACTGCTCGAAATTCCAGCTTGCGCAATTCGTATCCCAAACGTTTAGCCATTCGAATCCCCTTTGCCGTTAAAGGAGAGTCGGTAATACCCTGTAACCGTGCAGCGCGATTTAATTTTGTTTGTCCATGACGGACCAGATAAAAATGAACCGTTGCCATCTAAACTCTCCTCTCACATGATCTACTGTTAATTATACCGATTAAAAACGTTTTTATGAATAAACTTAATTACCTTTTTTGAATTTTCCTGTTAAAATGGAAATATATCATTGAGAGAAGGTTTCACGTTGATTGAGTTTGAATTTGAACCAATTTACGATGTGCTAAAAAAAATTGAAACACATCCCGAATTAATAATCGCAATCAAATCGCCGTATAAAAACGTTGTTCAGGTCTTTATTCCGGATACAACTTCTGTTGAGCACGCCGATTTTTACTTCCCATCAAATAAATTGATGGTCAACCGTCTCCCGAATGAATTTATTAAATCCCATCCCAATTTATTTGCTGATTATTGGGAGGCAACCGGTAAGCCGCGTCCAAATTTTGATGAAGTTTGGGCAACAACTGCTCATTTGTTAAAGGAGAAGGCTTATCTAGTTGAATTGTCTTTTGAATAGTAAGAAATAAAAGCGCAACTGCGATCATCTCGCAGCTGCGCTTTTTAATCATCCAAATCTTCTTCAATATTTAATCCATATAAATTGTTAACCGGCAATTCTTTTTCAACTTGATGAACAACAACGAGTGCCATTGCGCCTTTACTTGATACGTAACCGGCAAAATTCGTAACTTCTTCAACCTGATAAACTAAACCGTCAGTATTATAAAGATATTGTCCAACGGCCGGAAGAGTTTCAAACTCAACCTTGTTCATTCGATAGTAATCATCATGGGCGTGATCATGCATCACAATCAGAACCTTATGCATCTTTCAATCCCCTTTTCATCTTTTGAACTTATTATACCGAATCATGGGATTTTTTAAAGAAAAATTTTATTTTAAAATCACTTTATTGGTTCTTGACATTCATTTTAAAGTTTAATAAGATAAGAAGGTCAGGTTTATTGGGTATTAGCCAAATTGGTAAGGCAGAGGACTCTGAATCCTTAATGTACTGGTTCGAATCCAGTATACCCAATCAATATTTATTCGTTCCGTTATATTGGGTTTAATTATCCTTGATATGACGGCTTTTTTGTTACTTTAATCGTTTCATTTATTTTTATGGAATATCATTGGTTTTCACTATAAACCTAGCCAAAACCTAGCCAAAAAATTTTAGATCAAGGGCATAACTGTTAGCAATTAAGCTAGCAGTTTTTTATAAAAAATAGCTTACCTTTTCTGGTAAACCACTTTAATTTTTCCATAAATCTCTGCTTGCTTATTTAGATTTAACATATCGTCTAAAAATTAGGATAAAAGATATGGAGAGTTTAGCATTCCAAGTTCTGACTAAATTCTCTTTTATTTTTACATATTTGGCAAACGAAGATTTTTCTGTGCGCTCCCTTTAATTTGATTTTAAGGGCGGGAGCTAAAACGACATTGATTAGGTCTTAATCAAACTTATTAGTATGCTGACGATTTGAAGAATGATCTGAATGATGGCTGGAATATCCGAATATCCTTAAATTTCATATTGATATTAGTTAGATAAGTTAATGGTGTACTCAATCTTTCCATTATCGGAAATAACAATTAATTCTAAATTAGGGTCATTTGCATTAAAATATATTTTTGTGTGCGTTTGTTCGCTGACATATTTCGTTATTGGAATAATTTCATTTCTAATAAAACCATTTTGATCATTATTGCGTATATCCTCAAGTAAAGACTCATTTTTAAGTTTGACTTCTATCCATCATTAAATGTATAAACTTCAACTAAAAGTCCTCTTTGATTATATAAATTAATAATTTGTTTTATATTTTCTTTTTGCTTAGGTGTATCTTGTTTTAATGAGAATTTTTTCTCAATTGAGGAAGAACATGATGAAATATTCTTTTTAGGAGAATCTGAACATTTTTTATCTGAGCATGCGGATAATGAAAGCAAAATGAATAATAAACAAATACATTTAATTATTATTTTTTTATGATAATTAATTTTCTTAGTAAAATTAACATTGTTTTTATCATTATATTTATCCCAGTTTTTCATTAATTTTCATCCCCAGTCCTCATCTAGTTGCTCTGCACAAGTATATTCATATGCTCTCCATCATTATCGCTGTCAAAAAATATACCAAAGTCCAAATTCTTATCATTATTTACATATCCTTGTAATTCAAATCCTCCCATTGGATTATGTTCTACTGTATTCCATTCATATGTAATGGTTTTAATATGGCGATCCTTATCTCCATAACGGCCATTTTTTTTATGATCTTTAGCAATTTTGATCATTTCCATTTTTCTTTTTGCTGTTCTTCTTGCCTCTCCACAATGACTTCCTCTTTTACCTTTTGACGTTCTTTATACTCCCCACATACCAATAAAATCAACAGTATTGATAATGAAATCCAAAAAATCTTTTTATTCTTTTTCATCTGCTGTTAACTTCATTAATTGTCCAAAAATAAATACGATATCTAAGCATAATGTCGAAGCATTATCTATTGAATACATCCATGATTCTACTTTAGTATTTAATTTGTCATAATCCTTAATTGTTTGTTGACTATCCTGGGCAACTCCATAGGAAAACCAAATTAAAACCAAAATATCCAAAATTATGTGAATAAGACGATACTTTACATTAATTATGTTCATTATCAATATCAATGTTAAACAGATTCCACCGAGTATTATCATAAGTTTAGAATTATTTAAATCACGTGTAGCCATTATTCCATAAACAAAATTTAAAATAAATATCATTATAGTGACTATTATTATTTGGCTGATGAACATATCGTATAGCCCTAAAGATTTCAATACTGCCGCTATTATTGCAGTAACTCCTGTCATTCCCCATATATTAATTAAATTAAAAATAATCATAAGTGGAATTTCCCAAATAAATCTTTTTTTTAATAGTCCTGCTAATACAAGTGCTATTAAACTTGGAACACCATACATTATCAATATTGTTTTCCCACATCCATTATTTATGAGCAAGTTAGTAACAATATAATTTAAATCTTTTTCATACCAAATGCCAGCAATTATTAAATACACAAAAAATATGATATAAGTTTTTATAAAATAGATTGATTTTTTATTTTTCATTTTTAACCCTTATTAATAAATTTATCTGAAATGATACTTCCTGCAATTAATCCTGCAGCTCCGCCAATTGTAGAACCAATTTCTGCACCAATCTCCGCTCCTACGCTCCTGGAGTCCAATTAACGCTCCCGCTGCCATGCTGCACCGCCGCCAGTCCTTCCAACAACTTCACCAGCTGCACCTGCAATCTTCGATCCTGTAAAGAAAAACACCGTGTGACCAATTGCCTTAATTACAGATTCTTCTTTTTCTATTCTCTTTTCAAAATTTTATAGACTTCTTGAGCATCACTAAAGTAATATTTTTAATTCGAATCTGCTTCAGCTCTTACCATTAGGTCTGTGATATCAGCCCAGATTAACATAAAGTTCATATAAATAGCATTTGAATCCATTAATATACTTAACAGCTTTAAAGACAGATTATCATCTAAGTCTTCCTTTGCATGCTGCTTAATTTTTATAGTATTCAAATAAGTAAAAAGTGAAACCACCACTAAATCTATAACATCAATTATTGTGTTGACCCAATTCCAGCCCCAGAATACATTGAATACACTAATAGCACAAGAACCTATAAATATTCGACTTAAAATTGGATGATGATAATTTTTTCTTTTAGTTACAAATCCCCAAATTGTTGTACTCAAAAAAATCATAAAGGTAATCCAAAATGCATACAAAATAATATTAGATTTCATTATGTCATCCAAAGCAGCCACCGGTAGTCCCATAAAAATACAACAAACCACATAAGTAGGTATCTGTATTGCTAGGGTAGAAGGACCTGTTTTTCCTTTTTCAATTCTTTCATTTATAAAGAATTCTTCAATTATCCCTATTATTACGGCGATTATCAAAAATACATTAAAATATTTATTAAAAATGACATTGGAAAACCATTTTGGATTAAAACTTTTTTCACAAAACCAAATTGTCGCAATATTAATTAATAATTCAATAGAAAACATTATATATACTGATAAACTATATTTTATCTCTTTTTTCATTAGTTTATATCCTTATCTAGTTCTTTACTTGCTGCATCAGAAGCCGCTGCGATCAAAATATTCTCGTTTATTAATTTGTGTATTTAAATAATCATTTTCTTACTTTTATAGTCAATCAAAAGAAGTAATTATTAAAAATGTGATTCATAATCGAATCACATCAAATCATTTTTGGTTACTAATTCTTTATCAAAAAATGCCTGAATTAGGATTCCGCTAAAATATTATCAATATAAATCATCAATTTCAACTTGATTTTTTCATAATTTATGTTCTTAATAGATTTAATATCATTAATTTTTATAATTGGCCGCTTTTTCTTAATGATTTCTTAATATTTAATTTTACGTTTTTATTCTTTATCCATTGGTATTTAAAGCTGATCCTAATATCAAAATAATTATATTCATTTGGGCTTTCTTAATTTTTTATTAAGTCTTTCGTTTGGAAGCAATATCATTTGGGCTTCATATCATTTGAAAAAATTTGCAACAATCGATTGATTATTGCAAGGGTTAAAGCCAATCCCGATTAATTTTTTTTCAAGGCCTAATAAAATTTTCTTCATTTGACAATCAGTATTGAGCTTATTCATTTCCTCATATCCCAAGTCGAATTGCTCTTAAAAAATTTCAATCTTCCAATAATTCAACTATAATAAAATCAAGTATTTTTTTGCTAGGAGGCCTTTCACTTTGGCAGATAAACCACGTTGTCAGTGGGCAACTCAAAATCAGCTTGCACAAGAGTATCACGATCATGAATGGGGAGTTCCATGTCATGATGACCAAAAATTATTTGAACTTCTAACCCTTGAAATCTTTCAAGCCGGGTTAAGCTGGAATACGATATTGAAAAAACGGGCGGCTTTTAAAAACGCATTCGATAATTTTGATGTCGCTAAAATCAGTCAGTATTCTGATGACAAAGTTGAAGCACTCTCGCAAAACGCTGCAATTATCCGCAACCGTAAGAAAATCGAAGCAACGATCAATAACGCCAAAATCGTTTTAAAACTTCCAATATCGCTGAATGAATATTTATGGCAATTTACCGATTTTAAAACGATCAAGCATCATTATCAAACCACCCGTGAAATTCCTGCTAAAACAGAACTGTCAACTAAAATCAGCAAGCAAATGAAAAAGGACGGCTTCCAGTTCACCGGTCCAGTGACGATTCAATCGTTAATTCAAGCAATTGGAATGGTCAATGATCACGAAGTTCAATGTTTTCGATATTAAAATAGCCCCATCATTCGGTTAACCAAATGATGGGGTTATTATTAATTATTTTGTCTTCTTTTCCAGCCATTCAGCCGCAGCCTGCAACGCAGCTTGCATTCCAGCGGGTTTCTTTCCGCCGGCTTGAGCAAGGTTTGGTCGGCCGCCACCGCCACCACCAACTAATGGGGCAATTTCTTTGATTAAGTCGCCGGCCTTTAAGCCATCTTTCATTGCAGCATCGCTCATGGCAGCAATCAAGTTGACCTTGCCGTCTTCAGTTGCCGTTCCAAGAACAAGGACGTCTGAAAGGTTCTTGGCTTTCCACTGGTCAGCCAATTGCCGTAATTGGTTCATTCCTGAAACGTTGACTTGCGAAGCAATCAATGTCTTGTCATTGATCGTTTGCACGTTCTTGAAGACATCAGCAGCTTGTTGACTAGCAAACTTGTCTTCTAAGGCTTGCTTTTGTTGTTCAAGTTCCTTGATTTGAACAAGGGTTTGATCAATCTTGCTTGGAACATTCTTAACTTGAGCAACTTTCAATTTAGCAGCCGATTCGTTCAAGATGTTATTCCGCTGTTGCAAGAATTCGTATGCTTCCTTTGAAGTGACAGCTTCGATCCGGCGAACACCGGCCCCGACACCTGATTCAGAAACAATCTTGAACAAGCCAAGTTCGCTCGTGTTATCGGCATGGTTTCCACCACAGAATTCCATTGAGTAATCGCCGATCTTAACGACCCGGACAACATCGCCGTACTTTTCGCTGAACAAGGCGATTGCGCCCATCTTCTTGGCTGATTCGATGTCGGTTTCAACGGTTTCAACTGGTAATGCATCCCAAATCTTTTCGTTTACGATTCGTTCAACCTTATCAAGGTCTTCAGCGGTAACTGAGCCTAAATTCGTGAAGTCAAACCGCAAGTATGTTGGTTCAACTAATGAACCGGCTTGGTGCGTGTGTTCGCCTAAAACATCACGCAATGCCTGGTCAAGCAAGTGCGTTGCGGTATGATTCTTCCGCACTTTATCATGGAACTTTTGGTTGACAACCAATTCATATTCATGTTCCGTGGTCATCTTCTTCAAAACTTTCACGGTGTGCATGTTTTGACCGTTTGGCGCGTGTTGCACATCTTCAACTTCCGCAACAACTTCGCCGTTTTCGTTCTTGATAACCCCCTGGTCAGCAACTTGGCCGCCCATTTCAGCATAAAATGGAGTAACTGAGAAGATCATCTTGGCTTCGCCATCGGCAACCTCATCAACTAATTGGTTATCAACAATAATGTCCTTTAATACCCCTTGCACATCAAGTTTTTCGTAACCAACATATTCACTTGGAGTCTTAATGTCAGTCAGCAAACCATTTTGAACGCCCATTGATTTTTCGTTGCTCCGGGCATTCCGCGCACGTTCCTTTTGGGCATCCATTTCGCTTTGGAATTCATCTTCGTTAACACCTAAACCGGCATCGTTTGCGTATTCAACCGTTAATTCCAATGGGAAACCGTATGTATCATACAACTTGAAGGCGGTCTTGCCGTCGATCTTATCTTGCTTATTTTCCTTGGCATCAGCGATCACTTGGTCAAGTAATTGCATTCCGTCTTTCAAGGTGTTGTTGAACCGTTCTTCTTCCATCTTGATCACTTTTTGAATAAATTCGGCTTGTTCCAAGACTTCCGGATAAGCAGACTTCATGATGTCGCCGACAACTGGCACTAACTTGTACAAGAATGCACCGTCAATGCCTAACTTTTGCCCGTGAAGTTCAGCGCGCCGAATCAACCGGCGGATAACGTAGCCGCGGCCTTCGTTTGACGGCAATGCCCCATCGCCAATGGCAAATGTAATTGCCCGCGCGTGATCGGCAATCACCTTAAATGAAACGTCATTGTCGGCATTATCGCCATATTGCTTACCAGCTGACATTTGCGCCGTTGCGTCAATGATCGGCATAAACAAGTCCGTTTCAAAGTTTGTTTTCGCATGTTGGAAAACGGAAACGACCCGTTCAAGTCCCATCCCCGTATCAATGTTTTTATGCGGAAGCGGTTCGTATGTGCCATCGGGCTTGTGGTTGTATTCTGAAAAGACGATATTCCAGATTTCAAGGTAGCGTTCGTTTTCGCCGCCCGGATAGTTTTCAGGATCATCTTCAGCAACGTTGTTGAATTCTTGGCCCCGGTCATAGAAAATTTCGGAGTCCGGACCGCATGGACCTTCGCCGATATCCCAGAAATTGTCTTCAACTTGGTAAATGTGGTCTTCAGCCACGCCGGCCTTCATCCACACTTTCTTTGATTCCTTGTCTTTTGGATAAACCGTAATGTAAAGTTTTTCAGGATCCATGCCGAACCATTCTGGACTGGTCAACAATTCCCATGCCCACGGAATAACTTCATTCCGGAAGTAGTCCCCAACCGAGAAGTTTCCGAGCATTTCGAATAATGTATGGTGGCGCGCAGTGTGACCTACGTTTTCAATATCATTTGTCCGAATTGATTTTTGCGAACTTGTCATCCGGCGGTTCTTCGGGACAACTGTTCCGTCAAAATACTTCTTCATCGTTGCAACCCCAGAGTTGATCCATAACAATGTCGGGTCATCTTGGGGAATCAATGGCGCACTTTTCAAAACATCGTGGCCCTTTGATTTAAAGAAATCCAAATACATTTGCCGCACTTCGGCACTTGATAATTCTTTCATGATTTTCCCTTTCCAATATACAAAAAGTACCATTGCCTGCAGGGACGCACATGCGCGGTACCACCCTGCTTGCAACGATACTTTATCGTAACCTCTTTAAGTTTATTAATTTCAATGTCATCATAGGGAGCAT
>DWVG01000100.1 GCA_019120355.1 Candidatus Ligilactobacillus faecavium | reverse complement strand
TTTGATTATAAGACCTTAAATCATTTGAAACTTACAAATTCAATTGTTAATAAACTAAATAAAATATATGAGATTCGCGGGCAAACAGTAAGTTATCAAGCGGAAGCGACAGAGGTTCTTGAACGATTGACAGAAGTTGCAAAAATTCAAAGTACGGATGCTTCTAACCGAATTGAAGGAATTTACACCACCGATTCACGATTGAAAAAGATCGTTGAAAGTAAAGTTGAACCGCATAACCGCAGCGAAGCTGAAATCTCGGGTTATCGGGATGTGTTGAAGCTGATTCACGAAAATTATACTTATATGCCGGTTAGTAAAAACACAATTTTAGCAATGCATAAACAGTTATTTGAATATACTGGTGATTCATGGGGCGGTCAGTTTAAAGATACAAATAATCAAATTATTACAAAATATGCTGATGGCAGCGAGGAGATTCGATTTACCCCACCGGCTGCGTTAATTACCCCTGAACTGGTTGAACAGTTATGCGCTGCATATGATCAAGCCGTTGAAAGGTCAGATTTTTCACCGTTAATTTTAGCCGGAGCGTTTATTTTTGATTTTGTTTCAATTCATCCATTCAAAGATGGAAATGGGCGAATGTCACGGCTGTTAATGTTGTTGACTCTTTATAAAACGGGATTTGATGTTGGTAAGTATATTAGTTTGGAAAAAATCATTGAAGAAACCAAACCGTCCTATTATGAAACTTTAAAGCAAAGTTCAGCAGGATGGAATGATAATCAGAATGATTACGAACCGTTTTTAGATTATTTCTTGGGAGTAATCGTAAAGGCATATCGGCTGTTTGAAGAACGTTTGGGAATTGTCGGTCATCAATCATTGTCAGCCTCGAAACTGATAATCAAAATTTTACGCCAGGAATTACGGCCACTTTCAATGAGCGAACTTAGTGAAAAGATTCCTCAATTTAGCAAAATTACCATTCAGCGAACGGTGCGTAAATTACGCGATGAGCAACGAATTGAAATGATTGGTAAGGGGAAAAATACGAAATATATTTTGAAGTGAGTGTTCAATATCATTTTAATCGATTCGACATCAAATCGCCCTAAATGATATTGAATAATTGGACATGATATTGAAAGGCAGAAAATGAAGCAAGCAAAATTAGTAATAATTGCTGGAATCAATGGTGCTGGGAAAACGACTTTTTACCAACGGAATCAGCAAAGGTTTGAACGATTCACATATATTAGTGCGGATAGATTTTTGCGAAAGATGCACGGTAACTGGCGCAAAAGCGGTGACCAGATCAAGGCACTGTTGCAGACGGATGCGACGGTTCGAAAAATGATTACGCAACAGGTGAATGTCGTTTACGAGGTCAATCTTGGTGGCAATGCACGCAGTTTGGTTAAAATTATGGATTTAGCCCATTCAAAGCAATATTCTGTAACGGCAATTGAAATCAAAATTCGGGATGCAGCTCTTGCTGTTGAGCGAATTTTACAGCGCTTTAAAGCAGGTGGCTTTGGCGCGGATCCAGCATTGATCACCAAACGGTTTACAAAACTTGAGTCAGATTTTGCCGAACTTGAACAGACGGTAGACCAAGTGATCAAGTTTGATAACACCCAGTCGTTTATTAGGTGTGATTGATTTTAATTATTATTGAACTATAATTTTAATATTAGTGAAATAAAGAAGAGGAAATTGAAATGGCAACAATCAAAGATGTGGCACGCGAAGCCGGCGTGTCACCATCAACGGTTTCGCGAACTTTGCATGATAGTTCGTTGATCAGTCAAGAAACCAAAGAAAAAATTTGGCAGGCAATGAAGAAGTTAAATTACTCCCCGAATTTTGCGGCGCAAAACTTAGCAAATAACACTTCCAATATTATCGGCGTAATTCTTCCGCCAAATGAAGAGTCGGTTGCAAACAATCCGTTCTTCGGTCAAATTTTGCAAGGAGTTACGACAGTCTGTAATCAACAAGCCTATATGGTATCAGTTGCGACAGGCAAGGATAATGCTGAACTGATCGAAAACGTTCAGATGATGATGGAACGCGGTCGGGTCAAGCGTTTTATCGTGACTTTTTCTCAACAAAGCGATGACGTTTTGGAATATTTAGATCAGAACAATGCAGAGTATGTTTTGATCGGAGAGCCAATCAAAAACATCGCCGAAACGCTGTATGTCAACAACGATAATGTGGCTGCGGGGAAAGATGCAACGGAGTACCTGCTTGATAACGGTTATCACCATCCAGTTTATGTTTACGAAGATTTAGAGGAAATGGTGCAAAAGGATCGTTTCATCGGCTATTCGCACGCAATGGAAGCGGATGAGCGGACACCGTTAAGCTATCAAATTAAAAAAGAACATACCAAGGAAGAACTTCAAGAATTCATTGAACAGCACCCCGAAGTTGATTCAATGGTTGCTTGCGATGACATTATGGGCGTGACGTTGCAAAACGGCTTGCTGGCCATTCATCAGAACTTAGCTGATTACGGAATAATCAGCTTCAATAATTCATTGTTTGCCCGGGCTTCGCATCCATCATTGACTTCGGTTGAAATTTTCCCAACTTCTTTGGGGATGGAAGCGGCAGTATTGGTCTTGAATGTGGATGATCGGGATTTTACCAAATTGCGTTCAACGCTTTCACATGTGGTTATTCCGCATAAAATCGTTGAAAGAGAATCAACAAAAAGAAAATAAAATGAGTAAGAGCAGGTGAAAGGCCTGTTTTTTGTGTATTTATATTGATTAATCACGAAATTCCGTGATAAAATTAAACAAAATGTTGAATAAGGGGTGAAATTCATGATCGTTGATTTTACAGTTGAAAACTTTCGTTCATTTAAGAATCAAGAAATTTTATCTGCTGAAGCGGGGGAACGATTGCGCAAATATAATGCGTCTAATACGCTGATGATCAGTAAAACACGGCTCTTGAAAAATCTTTTGTTATTTGGCCCGAATGGTTCTGGGAAATCAAATATGTTGATCGCGTTAAAGTTAATGAAGCAGATGATTTTGAACGATCCAGTGAATGTAACGCAAAAGTTGCCTTACCAACCATTTGCGTTTTCAAATGATCAAGGAAAACCAACATTGTTCCAAATTGATTTTTTCTATGAAGATACAGAATATCAATATCGTTTTAGTTATAATGCGGAAAAGATCTTATCAGAGTCTTTAAAAATCAGACCTCCACGGCATTCAAAATTTAAAGTATATTTTGAAAGAAGCAAAAGCAAGGATTTTGTTCCGCAAAGCTTGCGGCAAATTTTAAAGCAAACTAAGCAAAACTCACTATTACTGTATAACGCACAGAAAAATAATGACCAACCGGCAATTAATGTAATGAAATGGTTCAGTGAAAATTTAATTTTCTTCGATGATTTTCAAGTTAATGAAAATATGTTAGAAATGGTAAATCAGCCGGACATCAAGAATGCGATAATTGAATTTCTTCAATTTGCAGATTTTAATATTGAAGATGTAACGGTTGAGAAAATAGCTGTCCCACCAATGCCGCAAGAATTTAAGAAGATTCTCAATCAAATAGGTGGCAATGTCCAACTTCCAACAACCCAGTCACGTTTATTTACGATTCATAAAGTATATGATGCCAATGGAAAGGTAGTTGGAAAGCGTCAATGGGATTTAAATTCAGAATCTTTAGGAACACAAAAGATATTTTTGATTGCCTTGGCATTACTTTATGCCCGAAAATATGGAGATAATAAAACGTTAATTTTTGATGAGTTTGATGATTCTTTACACGTTGAATTATCCAAAAATTTAGTTCGAATCTTTAATTCAACGGAAAATATGAATCAAATTATTTCAACAACGCATGAATTGCAATTGTTGGATCAAAATCTGCGAGTTGATCAAATCTATTTATTTGAAAAAGATTTTGAGGGAATTTCAACTTTGGGCTCAATTTTTGACTTTGATGATAGTCGAAATAAAGGAAGAACCGATATCGGATATATGAAACGATACATTAAGGGAAAGTACGGAGCTTATCCTCAAATTGAATTGGAGGAAATGCGGGAAGCGTTAAAGGGAGTAGAATGAGAAAAAAGCAGGTGAAGAGCCTGCTTTTTCGATAAAGAATTTTGTCATTTTTGTGATTGTTTAAAATCCATAATGAATTTATAATATATTTGTAAGCGCTTACTAAAAATTTAATGATTGATTGGTAATTCAATTACTAGAAAGAAGGAAAAGTAATGAAAAAGGGGAATCGTTTATTTACTTTACTTATTTCAATTGTTTCGGTGCTTGGTTTTACAACTTCGATAAAGGCATGTACTACGGTTCTTGTGGGGAAAAAGGCAAGTGCAGATGGCGCACCTTTAATTGCAAGAAATGAAGATCTTAGCAAGGCATGGGCTAAATATTTTGAGGTTTATCCTGGAACAAACAACGGGCCAATCCAGTATGTATCGCAAACAACAGGGATGAAGTTGTCTTTGCCAAAGGATGCTCAACGCTATACTGGAACGTCTGACTGGCAGAAAGAAAAAGGACAACAAGTATTTCTAGAAGACGGAATTAATGCAAGCAATGTTGCAATGTGTGCGACTGAATCAACTGCAACAAATAGGAAAGCAATGAAGGCTGATCCGTTTGTAAAAAATGGAATTACTGAAGCAGACATGCTTCCAGTCGTTTTACCGTATATTAGTTCTGCAAAGCAAGGTGTTGAAAGAATGGGACAAATCGTTGAACAGAAAGGTGCAGTTGAACCGGATGGAGTGATTTTTTCGGATAAAGATTCAATTTGGTATATGGAAATTGTTTCTGGTCACCAATGGGCTGCCGTAAGAGTTCCTGATGATAAAGCGGCGGTTATTCCTAACCAAAGTATGATTGGCCAAATTAATCCTAAAGACAGCCAAAATTATCTTTGCTCTAAAGGATTAGTTAAATTAGTGAAAAATAAACACTTGGGTGGATATGATAAAGGAAAAGTAACGATTTATAAAGCATTTGGTACAAATAATGCCGATGACCAAGAATTTAACAAACCGCGGACATGGGATGGTCAACGGATTCTTGATTCTAATAAAAAGCAATCAATTACTCAATCGCATTTCCAAATGTTTGTTACACCCGCTAAAAAGGTTTCAGTTGAAGAAGTCGCTCAAATTTTGGGATCACACTTCAATGGAACAAAGTATAATTCATGGGGCGAATGGAAAGGTGGTTACCGTCCAATTAATAGCCCAATCAATGTTGAATCACATATTCTTGAAATTCGGTCAAATGTTCCAGCTGACTATGCTGCTCTCCAATGGCTATGCATGGCATCGCCAGCAACGAGTGTTTATGTTCCATTCTATACAAATATCAATAACACACCATCTCAATATAAGATTGGAACGGATAAATATGACAGTAAATCGGCTTATTGGACATATAAAGAAACAAGTGTGTTGATTGATTCAAATAAGGAAAAATTGGATAAAAAGTATGTAATCCCAGTTCAAAATAAAGTAAACAAGCAATTAAGACAAAATATAAAGACTGATGATCAAAAAGCTAAGACATTAAGTGGTCAACAATTGCAAGATTATTTGACAAATTGCAATCAACAAAATGCAGACTATGCTCAAAATGAATTTAATAAGTTGAATGGTCAGCTTATTACAGGGATTGCTAACGAGCAACAGGTAGTTCCTAATTCAAATGAGCAAGGAAAATAATAATTACAAAAAGGAAGCATTGCTTAACGAATGCTTCCTTTTTGATAGCCAAGATACTTGTCCTATATTTACAAAATATTTAAATTATAATATTTAATATAATAGTACTTATAATTTGAAGGTGATTTTGATATGGCAAAAGGATTAGCACTGAATTTTCAAGGTTATCAAATTAATCACTTAAGATACGATATTGATAATGTTTCATCAGAAGTATTGAATTATGGTGAAAAAATGAGTGTCGGATTTAGCGATGTAAAAACAGGTGTTTCAATTGATAGTAGTCAAGCTGTTTTTAGTTGTGGAGTGCTTGTGGAGTCAAAATTAGCTAATGGAAAAGGCGAAGAGGTTCCTTTTAGAAAGATTACATTTGATTATACTGGAATTTTTACAGTAATTAACGCAAAAGAAAAGGAAATCACTAAGGATGATATATTGGCCCTTTTTGATGAAGGTGCTTCATATATTGCAACGTCTTATATTAAGGATGTTGTAAAGAATATCTCAAATCTTGATTATCGAATGCCATTAAATGTAAATGTCCCACAATTTCCAAATGGGTTAAAGTAGTATTTGATTAATTTATGTGACAAAATATACTCTAGTCAATTGTATAAATTGTTCATTTTAGGGGATGTTGATAATGACTTATGGACAAGGTTTAAGTCATTGGCGGCGAAATATGAATCTTCGGCAGTGGGAAGTAGCAGAAACATTACATGTAACGAGACAAACAATTTCCAATTGGGAAAATGATGTAAGTTATCCCGATTTAGGAAGTTTGTTTATTTTAAGTAAAAAATATCATATCTCAGTAAACGATATTCTCGGTCAGGATTATGATGGGGGGGGTGCAAGCAGGACTGATTTTCCTGTTGCATTCAAAACTAAAAGGGATCTGTTTCAATTTGAAACAGATCCCTTTTGTTGATAAGTACGATTTATAAAGGATTGTGTAAGAGGCGATACTTTTTGTATCTTAAAATTTTACCATTTGCCGATTAACATTAAGAATCCAGGAATCCAAGCTGTAAGGATACCTTCAAGAACTCCCAAGTAACCGACAAATTTACCAAGGTTCTTGTGGAGGTTGTTTTCAATGAATCCTGTTAACCAAAGAATTCCCCATGCGAACCAGATAATACCGTAAATCCAGTTGCCACCCCAACCGAAGAAGCAAAGAATTCCTGCAGGGATTGAGTTGATTGCAACGAATAAACTGTACCAGCCATATAAGCGTTGATCTAAATTAAAGATTGAGTTGATGGCTGTGTAAAGGTATGTGAATGCGAAGAGCAATCCAGTTGCACTTGCATAGAACCATGAAGGACCTTTACCAACGCATGCACCATAACCGATGGCAATGATATTTAAGATAAGTCCTAAACCACCAGTAAAAATATTCATAACGGCGATTGATTTATCTTTGATTCCTTCAATGCGATAGAAACCGTTACTCATTAAGACCATTCCAACGTAGAGTAAAATAACACCTAACATTTAGACTTCCTCCTTATTTGTCATCTTCTGAGTATGTTTCGTGTAATAATGTCTTGTCCAAACCTTCTCTTTGTTGTTCAGCTGTTGTCCGAATGTGACCGATCTTATCAAGAACAAATAAGATAATCCAAGTTAAGATCATTGCATATGCAGCAACTAAAACAGCACCCATGATTTGGATAAGTAATTGGTGAACTCCAGCATGAACACCATTGATTACAGGATCAGCTAAAACCCCGATCAAGATCGTACCGAGCATTCCACCTATTCCGTGGACACCCCATACGTCTAACGCATCATCCCATTTGAATTTGTCTGCCAATTTTACGCAAATGTAGCAAACGATCGCAGCTAATAAGCCGATCAGCATTGCAGCAACTGGAGTTACATATCCAGAAGCAGGTGTAATCGTAGCTAATCCGGCAACTGCCCCGACTAATGGTTCAACAAATGAGAAGTGGTGACCATCGTGGAAGTAAGCAATAATTGTCCAGACGACCATTGCAACGATTGCGGCAACGGCTGTATTTGCAATGATGATCGCTGCTTTGTCATTAGCACCTAATGTTCCACCGGCGTTAAATCCAAACCAACCAAAGAGAAGCAAACCGGCACCGATACCAACCAATCCCATGTTTGATGGTTTTTGGTTTTCTTTATCGTGTTCAATTCGTTTTCCTAAATATAAGATTGCAGCTAATCCAGAGAATGCAGAAGAAATGTGAATGACCGTTCCTCCGGCAAAGTCAACGAATCCTAACTTTTGTAAGAATCCGCCGCCCCAGATCCAGTGAGCAACAGGGAAGTAAACTAAGATCATCCAAACGATCAAGAACTTGATCCATCCGCCGACCGTTAACCGTCCAGCTGTTGCACCTGTCATCAATGGAAGAGTAATAATAGCAAACATTAGTTGATATAAGAAGAAAAGGATAAATGGAACCGAAGTACTATATGTACGATTGATATCGAATAACAGGTTATGGAATGCAAAGAATTGCATTGGATTACCAATTACTCCACCGATATCCTTTCCGAATACCAAACTGAAACCACCAAAAATCCAAAGTAATCCGACAACTCCGATGGCAATAAACACCTTTAACATAATTGTTAAAGAATTCTTTTTACGATCTAATCCACCATAAAAGAATGCCAAACCGGGAGTCATCAAAAATACAAGAATTGTAGATAAGAAAACAAACGTTAAATTACCTAAACTTGCATTTAAGTTTAAAATGTGCGTTAACACATCATCTCATCCCTTTATCTCAGATTTGTTAATGAAATATTCGAATATTCTTTACAATTTTGCCACGTAAAATTAATCAAATTCAACCGCAAACCCTTAAAAGACAAGCATCTTGTCTTTTTGAAACCGTTAGCACAAAAGGTGTTATTATCAGTTTTGTTGTTAGGTTACTGCAACGTACTCTTTATCGAAGAAGGTGAATCAGTTATGCAATTAACATTGCGCGAAGAAGAAAAAATGTTAGTTAGTGTTGCCGCAATGGTAGCACAACAACGGAAAGACCGCGGTCTTAAGTTAAACCATCCAGAAGCCGTTGCTTTGATTACAAATGCTTTAGTTGAAGCAGCTCGTGATGGTAAATCAATGGAAGAAGTCGTTGATTTAGGTAATAAGGTATTAACACGTGAAGATGTTATGGAAGGTGTACCAGAAATGATTCCAATGATTCAGGTGGAAGCAACATTTACAGATGGTACAAAACTTATTACTTTACACAACCCTATTCAATAGAAAGGAGAGTTTTCAATGGTACCAGGTGAATATGTCTTAGCTAAAGATAAGATTGTATGTAACGCTGACTATCCTGCAATCACAATTGAAGTAAAGAACACAGGTGACCGTGCTGTTCAAGTAGGTTCACACTTCCACTTCTATGAAGCAAACGCAGGACTTGAATTTGATCGGAAAAAAGCTTGGGGCAAGCGTTTAGATATTCCTGCCGGAACAGCTATTCGTTTTGAACCAGGCGATGTTCGTAAAGTTAACTTAGTTGACTTTGGTGGTAAGAGACGGATCTTTGGGTTTAACGACAAAGTTAATGGTTACTTAGATGGTTTCTCAGCACCAGAAACTGACGAAGAAGCATATACAAATGTGCGGAAGTCAGCTCTTGATATGAACAAAAACAAATAGGAATAATTACGAAAGGGAGGACTTAGACAGATGAGTTTTGAAATGGATAGAAAAACATACTCACAAATGTTTGGTCCAACAACTGGCGACAGTGTTCGTTTAGGTGACACAGATTTATTCGCTAAAGTTGAAAAAGACTACACAGTTTACGGCCAAGAAAGTAAATTCGCTGGCGGTAAAGTTTTACGTGATGGTATGGGACAAAGCGCAACAGCATTACGTAAGTCAGATCCTAAAGTTGTTGACTTTGTAATCACAAACGCTTTGATTATCGATTATACAGGAATTTATAAAGCAGATATTGGTATTCGTGATGGAAAGATTATCGGAATTGGTAAGAGCGGTAATCCAGACAACATGGATAACGTTGACTTTGTTATCGGTGCAAGTACCGAAGCAATGAATGCTGATGGCATGATCGTTACTGCTGGTGGGATTGATACTCACGTTCACTACATTTCACCAGAATTGGCTGATATGGGATTAGCAAATGGTATTACAACCTTCTTCGGTGGTGGTACAGGTCCTGCTAACGGTACATGTTCAGCAACATGTGCACCAGGTAAGTTCAACATTGAACAAATCCTTAAGTCATTTGAAGGCATTCCAGTAAACTTCGGTGTATTCGCCAAGGGTGGCGGTGTAACTCCTGAAACAACAGGTGAACAAATCGAAGCTGGTGCTTGCGGTATTAAAGTTCACGAAGACTGGGGTGCAACAGCATCAACAATTGACCACGCACTTGAAGCTGCTGATCAATATGATGTTCAATTAGCTGTTCACACAGATTCATTGAACGAAGGTGGATTCCTTGAAAACACATTGAACGCAATCAAGGGTCGTACAATCCATACATACCACACAGAAGGTGCCGGTGGTGGACACGCTCCTGACATTATGGTTGTTGCAGGTCAAGAAAACGTATTACCATCATCAACAAACCCAACAAACCCATTCACAAAGAATGACGTTGCTGAATTGTTTGATATGACAATGGTATGTCACAGTCTTGATCCAAACGTTCCAGAAGATATTGCCTTTGCTGAATCACGTGTTCGTAAGCAAACAATTGCTGCCGAAGACGTATTACAAGACATGGGTGCTATCAGTATGATGTCTTCAGATGCCATGGCTATGGGTCGTGTAGGTGAAGTTGTTCAACGTACATGGCAATTAGCTGACAAGATGAAGAAACAACGCGGACCTCTCGAAGGTGACAGCGAATACGATGATAACAATCGTATCAAGCGTTACATTGCTAAGTACACAATTAACCCAGCTATTACAAACGGTGTAGCAGACTACATTGGTTCTGTTGAAGTTGGTAAGATTGCTGACTTAGTAATTTGGGATCCAAAGATGTTTGGTGCCAAAGTTAAGTACATCATCATGAATGGTGTTGTTACATACGGTAACATGGGTGACGCAGGTTCAAGTTTGCCAACACCAGAACCACAAAAGATGACAAAATTATTTGGTGCTTACGGCAAGTCATTAACAGATTGTCACATCACATTCGTATCAACATATGCTTACGAACACGGCGTAAAAGAAAAATTAGGTCTTGAACGCATGGTATTGCCAGTTCACAATACACGTGATTTATCAAAGCATGATATGAAACTTAATGATTACACACCAGAAACAATTGCTGTCGATCCACAGAAATTTACAGTAACAATTGACGGTAAAGAAATTAGCTGTGAACCAACAGATGAAATTGCATTAGCACAACGTTACTTCTTGTACTAATTTGAATTAAACATTAGCTATGTTGGTTCCCCGTTAGCTGGGAACTGGCGTAGCTTTTGTTTTTATGTGAAAGATAAGGAGCGATCAATATGGAGATTATCACCAAAATTATTGGGAATGTTGATGATATCAAAGATATTGAACAACATCATGTTGAAACAATTTTTATTGAAAATGATGCATTAAGCAAATCCATTCAACGTCTTAAGTCTGACCATGGCAATGAATACGGTTTAAGAATTGATCGGAAAGATTTGCCTCTTCATGATGGAGACATTATTAAAAACGATGGTCATAATATCGTTATGCTTCACACTCGTTCGAAGGAAATGATTGTGATCACTCCAAAAGATATTGATGAAATGGGAAGAATTGCACACCTTTTAGGGAATACTCATAAGCCCGTTAAGGTTGAAAACGGGAAGATTATTTTAGACCGTGATCCGGTTGTAGAGAAGATTCTCGGCCACAATGATATTCAATATGAACTTAAAGAAATGACACTTTCAGAACCTTTAAAATTTGCGGATTTAAGCTATGACTAAAGAAAAGAAAATAACCGAAAACCAATTAGAAAAAATCAAAAAGATACTTGAAGTATTTCAAATTTGTGATTCAACTTTTCCAATTGGAACTTTTAACCATTCTTATGGGATGGAAACGTATCTTCGAGATAATAAAGTAACTGATAATGATTCATTTGAAAAATGGCTTGGAACGTTTCTTCAAACTCAATTTAAATGGGGCGAAGGGTTGCTTGTAAAGCTGGCTCTTGAAGCCCTTCAAAAGGGAAATGTCGAAAAAATTTGGCAATATGATAAAGAAATCACACTTTCGACTTCAGCGATTGAAACTCGTAAGGGTGCGAAATTGATTGCACTACAAATGATTGAACTTATATTGCAAATTTATGATGATGATTCTCCTGAAATTAAGTTAGTTAAAGAATACCAAGAAAAAATCAATAATGATAAGGCATACGGGAATCCAGCAATTGTGTTCGCAATTTTTATGAAATACAAAGATATTCCTGTATTTGAAAGCACTTGCTACTATGGCTACAGTATTGTAACAACCATGGTTCAAAATGCTGTGCGGACAATTCCTTTAGGCCAAAAATCAGGGCAAAGAATTATGCATGATATTTTTGATGTTGTCTTAAAGTTATGTGAAGAAATCAGTCAGTTAGATGAACGTTATCTTGGGGCAAATGTTCCGGGAATTGAAATGTCACAAATTCGGCATGAAACAACTGTTTTCAGATTATTCATGTCTTAAAAATTAGAAAGGAAGATTGTTATTATGACAAAACCAGTTATTATCGGTGTCGGTGGACCAGTTGGATCAGGTAAAACAGCATTATTGGAAGACTTAACACGTGTAATGTCAGACAAATATGAAATGGCTGTTATTACAAACGATATTTATACTAAAGTCGACGAAGAATATATGAAGAAGAATTCAGTTCTTGATGATGATCGGATCGTCGGAATTGAAACAGGTGGTTGCCCACACACAGCTATCCGTGAAGATGCTTCAATGAACATGGCTGCCGTTGAAGAACTTGAAAAGAAATATCCAAATCTTGATTTATTGTTCATTGAAAGTGGTGGCGATAACTTAGCTGCAACTTTCAGTCCAGACTTGGTAGACTTTTCAATTTATGTAATTGGTGTACCAGAAGGTGAAAAGATTCCACGTAAAGCAGGTCAAGGAATGATTAAGAGTGATTTGTTCATTATTAATAAGACAGACTTGGCTAAATACGTTGGTGCTGATTTGGATCGGATGAAGTCAGACACTGAAAAATTCCGTTCAGATGATAGCTTTGTATTTACAAACCTTAAATCAGGAGAAAACCTTGACAAGGTTGTTGACTGGATCAAGAAAAACTGCTTATTAGAAAACTAGAATAGGAAAATAACCAATGGATAAATACGACGGATATACAGAATTAAGTTTTATTCCGAAAAACGGCCGAACATTAGTTGACACGTTGAAATATCATGGACAATCTCGAGTTTCGGCACGGATGCAACTAAATAATGAAGATACGCTTTGTTATTTTTTGATTGCAATGGGCGGCGGTTTGACGGAAGGCGAAGATTACTATACTAAGATTTCATTAGCTGAAGACACGCGGGCAATTATTTCTACTCAAGCGCCAACTTATATATTCAAGTGCGATAACCATGAAATAACCCACCAAATTAATGAAATCAGTGTGAAAAAAGATGCAATTCTTGAATATCTGCCTGATAGCTTAATTCCGTACCGGAACGCACGGTATCGTCAAGACAGTAAAATTAATGTGGAAAAAGGTGGCACGTTAATTTATACAGACGGTCTTACATCAGGATGGTCTCCTGACGGAACAGAGTTTTCATACGAAGATATTCAATTAAAAACTCAAATTACCTATGATGGTAATTTAATGTATGCAGATAACGTAATTCTTGAGCCTAATGTATTTAAGATGCAAGATTTAGGTTTCTTTGATAACTATAAAAACTACGATAGTTTGGTTGTAGTTAATGAGAAAATCGATGACGCATTTGTAAAAGAGTTACAGGATAAATTCAAGAATCAAGATAAGGTTCGTGTAGGAATTTCAAAACTCGAAGGGCCAGGATTTGTAATGCGAATTTTAGGAGATAATATCAACTTTAATCGTAAAGTTTTGATGGACTGTGTAGATGATATTCGTGGCAAATTATTTGGATCACCTAAACTTGATTTACGAAAAGATCCACGGTTTGTTTACTAACTAGCCTGGAGGGATAAAAATGCATATTCCTGAGAATTATTTAAGTCCATCGACATGCGCAACAATGTTTGCAGTCATGGCACCTGTTTGGTACGTATCAGCCAAAAAGGTTAAGGTTCAGATTGAAAAGAAAAAGGAAACGGTTGTTCAATTAGGGATGGGAGCATCACTTGCATTTTTGATCATGATGTTCAATGTTCCCGTCCCTGGCGGGACAACAGCACATGCTGTAGGGTCAGCGTTACTGGCGATATTGTTAGGTCCATGGGCCGCGTGTCTTTCGGTAACAATGGCATTAATATTGCAAGCATTCCTATTTGGAGATGGAGGAATCCTTTGTTTAGGTGCAAATGCTTTTAACATGGCATTTATTATCCCGTTCTTAGGATATGGAATATTCCTATTGTGTCGGAAAATTTTTAAAAAACACGGTGATAAAATTGGTGCATTTGCAGGAGGGTACATTGGAATTGTATGTGCCGCATTTATGTGCGGGGTTGAGCTTGGAATTCAACCGTTATTATTTAAGAATAGCCATGGGAATCCATTATACTGTCCATATCCATTAAGAATTTCTGTTCCTGCAATGGTTGGAGTGCACTTAATTATTGGGTTAATTGAAGGAACAATAACCCTTGCAGTGTATAGCTACATTAAGAAAGTAGCACCGCAAACAATATATCATGCAAGTGATTATTTGAATACTGAGGTAAGTAAAACTCAGAATAGCGGAATGAAAATTTGGAAAAAAACAATTATTGCAATTATTGCTGTTGCATTAATCTTTACGCCTCTTGGACTAATTGCATCAGCACCTGCTTGGGGAGAATGGAATGCAAGTGAAATTCTTACTCAACTTAGAAAATATCATTTAAATGCAGTCGTTCCAGATGCATTTAAACATGGACAGGGTTATCATGCTGCCTTTGACGGTTATGCAATTCCGGGAATGAACCATGGGATTGAAGCTGTATTGGGATATATTTTGTGTGGGATAACAGCAATTGTTATTTTCCTTTTAGTTGCAAAAATCTTAAGTGCCTTTGTTAAAAGTAAAGAAGAATAATAGAGAGAGTGTGGTTATATGTTACCGCATTGGATGTATGAAAAAGAGGACTATGAGCCAGAAATAAAAAAGGGCGGCCTGTTTTCTAATGAAAAGCTTTTAAAGGGATTACTTTCAAAGTTGCATACTGAAAGTAAAGTATGTAAAAAGCATCCTTTTCACCCATTAGTGTATCTTGTAAATATAATCATAATCTCGTTAATTTTGTGTTTTACTTACAATAAATACGTAATTTGGATAATTGGAATATACGCAGCTGCTTTACTTTTGCGGGTGTCGAATAAAACATTAGTGAAGATTATAAAGCGGACGTTGGGACTATTTGTCCTTAACCTAGTCTTATATAGTCCTTCGATAATTTTAGGAACAGGTAATTATGTTTTCTTGATAAAAATGTTTTTACTTTTCCTTTCACTAATAACATATGCTTCAACGACATCAGTTTATGATTTTCTGACTGCGTTAAAACAGTTACATGTGCCAGATTTCATAATCTTTCAGGTCGATATTTTTGTAAAACATTTACACATTCTAGGATCATTTTTATTAAAGGTTGTTTATGCAATTGAAGCGCGTTCTGTCGGAAGTGAAAAGGGTCAAAACAAACTGATGGGAACGATTTTTGGAAACCTTTATCTGGAAATGGTTAAGTTCGGAAAAGAGCTTTATAACGCATTGGAAGCACGAGCTTTTACAGGAAAATATGATTATATGATTCATAAGCTAAATTGGAAAGATTATGCTTTGATATTTATTCAGGCGGTTTTATTAGTTCTTGTAATTTTGATTGGAAGGGGCTGATCTTATCTTTACCGCGAAAAATTTGTCTTTTGGATATAAGGATGAAAAGGGGACTATTTTTGAAGATGTGAACTTTGAAATTAATAAAGGTGAGTTTGTATGCTTCATGGGCCCGAACGGAAGTGGAAAATCGACTCTTTTCCAAATTTTGGAAGGCTTTTTGAAACCTACCAGTGGTAGTTTAGAATTTGAAGGAAAAGATTTGCAGGAACTTTTAGCAAATGAAAGTTCCAAGAAGAAATTCCATCAAAAAGTTGGAATTCTGTTTCAAAATGTTGATACTCAATTGTTTAATTCAACAGTCTATGACGAAATTGCATTTGGACCTAAACAAATGAATTTGAGTCAAGATGAAATTAAACAACGTGTTGAAGATTGTTTAGATTTATTTAATCTGAATTCAATGCGAGATAGTGTTCCATATAATCTGTCAGGTGGCGAAAAGCGTGAGGTAGCACTTGCAAGTGTATTAGCTTTAAATCCAGATGTAATTTTGCTAGACGAACCTTTGGTAGGACTGACAAGAGCAAAACGAAACGAATTGATTGAATTGTTTGATAAGCTTCATCAAGCTGGAAAGACAATTATTTTGATAACTCACTATTTTCAACAGATAAAAGATGTAGCAACTGATTATCTGATTTTTGGAAATGGTGAGATCGTGAAAAAGACTGGAGACGAATTAAAGGCTGATCCAGAACTGATTCATCAAGTAGAAGAATACTGATTTAAAGAGGTTGAGATGTGGAAGTCTCACCTCTTTTATTTTGAAGAAAAAGAGGAATTTAAATGGAAAAACTGAAGAATTATTTGAGTGTTGCTTTTTTTGCCTTTTTTGGTGGATTAGGTAGGTATTATTTAGGTGTTTTATGGCAAAGCACAGGAACTATTGTTGCGAATTTATTAGGATGCTTTTTGCTTTCTTTTCTAACATATTATGTAATTGAGCTGAACATCTTGTCAGGATGGTTAAATGTAGGATTAGGTACAGGATTTATTGGAGCATTTACAACATTTTCTTCCTTTACGGTCGATTTCATGAAGTTGATTCATGCACATTTAATGATACACGCGGTAGTTTACTTAATAATTAGTATTTTTGGCGGTTTCTTATGTGTATTTTTAGGGTATGTTTTAGCGAACAAATTAGTAGAATTGCGAAAGGAGGAAAAGTAATGATTTGGATGTTAGGATTAGGTGCAAGTGCAGGTGCATGTGTTCGGTATCTTTTAACAAACATTGTTAAAGCCCATGTTAAAGGCGACTTTCCTTTGGCAACATTTATTTTAAATGTTACGGGTGCATTAATGTTAGGATTGGTTGTTGGAATTAAATTAAGCAGTCTGCCGTATGCAATTATTGGTACAGGTTTCTTAGGAGGTTATACAACTTTTTCAACATTTAATAATGAGCTTTTCAGCTTAGTGAAAAGCTATAATTATCGAATGGCAGTTATTTATGCATTGACGAGTTATATTATTGGAATCGGATTTGCATTTTTAGGATTTGGAATTGGCGTAAAATTATAGAACTTCTAAATGCAGTTAATTGATAACTGCATTTTTATTGATTAATTTTTTGAAAACGATTGCAAAGAAGACCTTAAGCGTTTATAATAAAATTTGTAAGATGATGCAAGCGTTTGCATCATAAATAAAGTAAAGGGGAGTTGCGTAATGGATAACTCACAAGGAAAAAAACGAAAGCCAATGCCTAATTTGGCGATGAGCGTTTTAATGTTAATGACCTTTGGTAACTTGGGTACATCAATGGCCTTTTCATTACAAAGTTCACAAATGAGCCGGATCTTCCAAACAATTGGGGCTGATCCGACGAAATTAGGTTTCTTCTTTATTTTGCCACCATTAGCAGGGATGGTTGTTCAACCACTTGTTGGATGGTTCTCAGATCACACTTGGATTCCAAAGATTGGTCGGCGGTTACCATACTTGATCGTTGGTTCAGTTGTTGCAATGATTGTTATGTTCTTATTACCTAATTCTGGATCATTTGGTTTTGGATTTGGCTCAATGGCTGCTCTTTGGTTTGGTGCAATTTCAATTTTGTTCATGGACTTAATGTCAAACATGTCAATGCAACCATTCAAAATGATGATCGGTGATATGGTAAATGACAAGCAAAAGGATAAGGCTTGGGCATGGCAAACAATTTGGTCAAATATTGGTAGTTTTGCTGCTTACTTATTCCCATTTGGCCTTTCAGCATTAGGGGTTGCTAACGTTGCTGCTAAAGGGGTCGTTCCAGCAACCGTTCGTTACTCATTCTACATTGGAGCTATTATTTTAGGTGTTACAGCACTATTTACAGTATTCAAGGTTCACGAATATGATCCTGAAACATATAACGAATATCACGGAATCGATCCTGAAGCTCAAAAGAAAGAAAAGACTTCGATTAAGTCAATTTTAAAGAATGCACCAAAGGTATTCTGGACATTAGGATTAGTTGAATTCTTTAGTTGGGTAAGTTTCCAATACTTGTGGACATACGCTCCAGGAGCTTTGTCAGCAAATATTTGGCATACAACAGACGCAACTTCAGCAGGTTTCCAAGCTGCAGGTAACTGGTATGGTGTTTTGTCAGCCGTTCAAACGGTTGCTTCAATTCTTTACGGATATGTTTTATCACACTTGAATGATAAGACTCGGAAACCATTCTACTCATTAGGATTAGTTTTAGCAGCTGGCGGTTTTGCAATGCTTGCATTCTGCCACAGTAAAGTAATGTCAGTTGTTGCATTTATCTTTATTGGAATTGGCTGGGTAACAATTAACTCGATCCCATTCACAATTTTGACAAATGCTTTAGACGGAAAGCACGATGGAACATACATTGGGTTGTTCAACTGCTGGATTTGCTTGCCACAAATCTGCGCATCAGTTGCAAGTTTTGCATTGTACCCAATGTTTACCAAGATGAGTCATGGCAATGGTTCCGCAATGATGATTCTCTTTGGTGCAATCTTCTTCATCATCGGAGCATTTGCAGTATGGATTGTTAAGGAAACGAAAGGGAACAACGCCGCAGCTGCAACGGAAAAGATGGAAGCTGAAAACTTAGATACAAATGAATAGTTAAAATTAACTGTGATTTTACAAGAGAGTCGTATTATTTAAATGGTTTTAGTAATATATAAACTTGTAAATCACAGTTTTTTAGAAAGAAGGGATCAACAATGAATTATGCAGCAATTTATCACCGTCCTGAAAGTGAATATGCATTCTTGTTAGATAAAGAAACGATGCATATTCGAATTCGGACAGCTAAAGATGATATTCGCAAAGTTGAAATTGTATATGGGGATCCATACGCAATTCGTTCATTAAATAGTAACTGGTATTTGCAAAAAGTACCGATGAAAAAGGGTTTAAGTACCGATGTATATGATTACTGGACAATTTCAATCAAAGAACCCAAGCATCGGGTCGCATATGGTTTTTACTTAACTGACACTGAAGGCGAAGAGGTTCTCTATAACGATCAGGGAATCAAGACGTCATACAGTCAAGAATATTTAAAAAATGAAAATAATTATTTCCGGATGCCGTTTTTTCAAGAAATTGATATGTTTAAGGCTCCGCACTGGGTTCGGAATACTGTTTGGTACCAAATTTTTCCTGAACGATTTGCCAATGGTGATCCGGAATTGAATCCTGAAGGGACAAAGGCGTGGGATTCAACGGTTCATCCAGGCCGGCAAGACTTTTATGGCGGAGATTTACAGGGCGTTTTGGATCACCTTGATCATTTAGTTGATTTAGGGGTTAATGGAATTTACTTTAACCCGATCTTTAAGGCTCCTTCAAACCACAAATATGATACTGAAGACTACTTTGAAATTGATCCGCATTTTGGTGATAAAAAGTTATTTAAGAAGTTAGTCGATGAAGCACACAAGCGCGGCATCAAAGTCATGTTGGATGCGGTCTTTAATCATATTGGCGATCAGTCACCGCAATGGCAAGATGTAATAAAGAATGGCAAAGATTCAAAATACGCCGACTGGTTCCATATTAACAAGTTCCCAGTCAGCTATACACCAACTGATAATTTTGAATTCAGTAATGACGCAACGTATGAGACGTTCGATTATACTCCGCATATGCCAAAGTTAAATACGGCTAATCCGGAAGTTCAAGAATACTTACTTTCAATTGCCACTTACTGGATCAAAGAATTTGATATTGATGCATGGCGGTTGGATGTTGCTAATGAAATTGACCATCATTTTTGGGGAAGATTCCATGATGCAACAACGGCCCTTAAACCGGATTTCTACATTTTGGGTGAAATTTGGCACACTTCTCAGCCATGGTTGCAAGGTGACCAATTTACAGGGGTCATGAACTATGCATATACCGAAGCGATTAAAGAACACTTCTTGACTCATGAAATTGATGCTTTAGAGATGAAGAACAAATTGAATCAGCAGTTAATGCTTTATAATGATCAAGCAGATTCAATGATGTTCAACGTTCTCGATTCACATGACACGGCCCGAATCAAAACGTTGGCACATGATGATATGGAACTTGTTAAACAGATTTTTGCATTTACGTTTGTTCAACCCGGAACACCAAGTATTTATTACGGAACTGAATACGGGATGACTGGCGAAAATGATCCAGATGACCGGAAACCAATGGTCTGGGATGAAAATCTTCAAGATCATGATATGTATCAGTTTATGCAGCGTTTAATTGATGTTCGAAAACAAATTACGAATGAGTTGAATGTTAAGGATTTGAAGTGGAATATTGCAAGCGATGGATTGATTAGGTTGAGTTACAATAATGTCCATGCAGTATTTAATACAACGCAATCAGCAGTTGAATTAACGATGGAAAATCCATTGATTTCAAACCTTTATCAGAATCAACAATTGATGCCAAAAGGGTTTATCTTATATAAGGATTAGTGATTTTAATAGAAAAAATCCTTATAACCTTTGCAAATTTTGTGCAACCGATTGCACAAAATTCGAGAAAGCGGTATACTTTTAATTGTATTATTTTTGGAAATCGTTTACATAATTTGAGCAATTATTTAAGTAATCGATTGGAAACAATTTAGGAGGAATCGCGAAATGAAAAACGATCAACCGAAAGCAGGACTTCCTAATTTGAAACCAAGTATCATTTGGATGATCAACTTCGGCTTCTTAGGGGTTCAGATGGCTTTCACATTGCAAAGTTCACAAATGAGCCGGATTTTCCAAACAATCGGGGCTAACCCAAATGATTTGGGATGGTTCTTTATCTTGCCACCATTGGCTGGATTAATTGTTCAACCATTAGTCGGCTACTTCTCAGACCGGACATGGGCACCGAAACTTGGCGGCCGGCGGCTTCCATATCTTCTTTTAGGAACGATCGTTGCCGTTATCGTTATGTGCTTGTTACCGAACTCAGGAAGTTTAGGATTAGGTTACGCTTCAATGGCCGCAATGTGCTTTGCCGCAATTACCGTTGCCTTCCTTGACTTGTCATCAAACGTTGCAATGCAACCATTCAAGATGATGATCGGTGACATGGTTAACGATAAGCAAAAGAGTTACGCATACGGAATTCAAAGTTTCTTATCAAATACCGGTGCGGTTTTAGCAGCTGTTTTCCCATTCGTATTGACATACTTTGGGGTTGCTAACACTGCTCACAAGGGTGACGTTCCAATGTCAGTTAAGTTGTCATTCTACATTGGGGCTGCAATCTTAATCGTTACAAGTTTGTTTACTGTTTTCCGGGTTCACGAATATGATCCGCAAACATATGCTAAGTACCATGGCATTTCTGAAGAAGACAACGAAGAAAAAGTTGGCATGTTCACATTGTTGAAGAAGGCCCCAAAGGCATTTTGGACAGTTACATTAGTTCAATTCTTCTGCTGGTTTGCTTTCCAATACTTATGGACATACTCAAACGGGGCAATTGCTGCCAACGTATGGCACACAACGAACACCGCTTCAGCCGGCTTCCAAGCAGCCGGTAACTGGTATGGGGTTTTAGCTGCCGTTCAATCAATTGCCGCTGTTATTTGGTCATATGTTTTAGCTAAGTTACCAAACAACATGCACAAATTAGGTTACGCTGGAAGTTTAGCTCTTGGTGCAATCGGCTTTGGTTCAGTCTTCTTTGTTCACTCAAAGATGTTATTGATCGTTTCATTCACGTTAGTCGGAATTGCATGGGCTGCAATGAATACTTACCCATTGACAATCGTTACAAACGCATTGTCAGGAAAGCACATGGGAACATACCTCGGCTTGTTCAACGGTTCAATTTGCTTGCCACAAATTGTTGCCTCACTTGCCAGCTTCGTCATCTTCCCATTGCTTGGCGGTAAGCAAACCAACATGTTCCTTTTGGCAGGAATCGTAATGCTTTTAGGTGCTGTTGCAGTATTTGCAATTAAGGAAACAAGTGCTGAAGCACCTGAAGAACCACATACTCCAATTGAAGAAGAGTAATTAAGCAGGTGAAAAGATGAAAAAAGAGATGTATCAGGGGAAAGAAATTGAACGTTTCACGTTAACGAATGCAAATGATACGCGGGTAACGATTTTGTCACTTGGCGGAATCATTCAAGAATATTCGATCATGCACAATGGTCAACGTGAAAACTTAGTTGTTAATTTTGACAGTGCTCAAGAATATGCGGATAATCCATATCAAATCTGCAAACAAATTGGGCGGATTGCAGGCCGGATCAAGGATGCGCGCTTCGAACTTAATGGGCGCGAAGTTCAGGTCCCCGCAAATGAAAACCATAACAGTCTTCACGGCGGTGACTGGGGCGTAAGCACGCAAGTCTTTGATGGGTATCAAGTTTCAGCCAATGAAGTGACATTGAGTTTGAATTTGGATCCAACGGTTGACGGGTTCCCGGGAAGCTTAACGCTGATGATCAATTACATCTTGCACGATAATGACCGGTTAGATGTTACTTATGACATCACCGCTCAAAGTGCAACGGTCTATGATCCAACGATTCATATTTACTGGATGCTTCCGCAAGGCTTGAAGAACGTTGATGTTCAAATCAACGGCGATCAACGCCAAGAAGTTAATGCGGAAAAGATTCCAACCGGAAAACTGTTAGCGAATAAAGGAACAGCGTTTGATTTTTCAAAACCGCGTGATTTGGCAGAAGCTGTTGAAGCATTGCGGAAAGAAGAAAATCAAAAGGGATTCGATAATGGCTATGCGGTTGAACCGTCAATGACGAGTCCCGTTGTTGAAATTAATGAAAAAGATCAAAAAGTTAAAATTAAAGTCTTCAGCGACCGTAACGGATTAGTGATTTTCACTGCTGATCCGCAAAATAGCGAAAATGATCGTCAGGGCATTTTTGACTCGCTGGCAACTGAAGTTCAAACGTTACCGGATGCATTGCATCACGATGAATTCGGCAATGTGCGGTTAGCGGCCGGCGAACATAAACAAATCAAAATTGCCTATCAAGTTGAAGGTTACTAAAAAATAATAAGAGGTGACACAGATGAAAAGAATCTTTGAAATCGATCCTTGGAAGATCGTAACACATGAATTTAATCCTGAAGATAAGCGTCTTCAAGAAAGTATGACAAGTATCGGGAACGAATACATGGGAATGCGTGGAATGTTTGAAGAAAACTATTCTGGCGACACCCACCAAGGAATTTATCTTGGCGGTGTATGGTATCCTGACAAGACCCGTGTTGGTTGGTGGAAGAACGGTTATCCGGAATACTTCGGTAAGGTTCCGAATGCCATCGACTTTGTCAGTGTTGACATCAAGATCAACGGTGAATCAATTGACTTGGCAAAGGATTCATTCTCAGACTTTGAACTTTGCTTAGACATGAAGCGCGGCGTCTTAGATCGTTCATTCATCGTTGAAAAAGATGGTCACAAGATCAAGGTGACATCTGAACGGTTTGTCAGCATCGCATTCAAGGAATTGTATGCTAACAAGTTGACATTCACAAACTTAAGCGACGAACCAGTTAAGATTGAAGTTCAATCATTGATCAACGCTGATGTTTATAACGAAGATTCAAACTACGGCGAACAATTCTGGGGCGTAATCGACAAGTCAGTTGCTGACAAGTCAGGCCGCTTAGTTGGAAAGACCGCTGAAAATAACTTCGGCACACCTCGTTTTACTGTTGAAATGGCAATGAGTCACGAAACAGACTTGAAGGCAGTTCAATCAGAAAATGAAGAAAAATATGTTGCTAACAATTTTGAAGGCTCAATCCAACCTGACCAAACAGTCTCATTTGAAAAGCGCGTAATCGTAACAACCTCACGGGATTACGATACGGTTGATGCTTTGGATAAAGCAACAAATGATTTGATGAACAAGGCCGGCGAACAAACATATGCCCAATTAGCAGATGCACAAGCAAATGCATGGGCAGAACGTTGGGAAAAATCAGACATCACAATTGATGGTGATGAAGCTGCTCAACAAGGAATTCGGTTCAACTTATTCCAATTGTTCTCAACATACTATGGTAACGATGCCCGCTTAAACATTGGCCCGAAAGGATTCACTGGTGAAAAGTACGGTGGTGCTACATACTGGGATACAGAAGCATTCTGCTTGCCAGTTTACTTAGGAACATCAGACCCAGAAGTTGCCCGCAACTTGCTCTTATACCGTTACAACCAATTAGACGGTGCCCACCACAATGCCCAACAACAAGGCTTGAAGGGTGCTTTATACCCAATGGTTACATTCAACGGAATCGAATGCCACAACGAATGGGAAATCACCTTTGAAGAAATTCACCGGAACAGCGATATTGCTTACGCAATTTACAACTACACGAAGACAACTGGCGATAAGAGCTATGTTTTGAACGAAGGTAGCGAAGTCTTAGTTGAAATCGCACGGTTCTGGGCAGATCGGGTTCACTATTCAGAACGGAACGGTCAATACATGATCCACGGGGTAACAGGTGCTGATGAATACGAAAACAACGTTGACAACAACTGGTACACCAACGTAACTGCTAAGTGGGAACTTGACTACACTGCTCAAATTGCAAAGGAAGTCTCTGATGAACAAGCTAAGAAGCTTGGCATTACAGATGAAGAAGTTTCAAAATGGCAAGAAATCGCTGATAAGATGTACTTACCAGAAGACAAGGAACTTGGAATCTTCGTTCAACACGATGGCTTCTTAGACAAGGACATCACATTGGATGAAAACAACAACCCAATCAACAAGATCCCGGCTGATGAATTACCAATCAACCAACACTGGTCATGGGACAAGATTTTACGTTCACCATACGTAAAGCAAGCTGATGTTTTGCAAGCAATGTGGTACTTCATGGATGACTTCACAGAAGAACAAAAGAAGCGGAACTTTGACTTCTATGAACCATTGACTGTTCACGAATCAAGCTTGTCAGCCTCAATCTACGCAATCATGGCTGCTGATTTGAAGTACGAAGAAAAATCAGTTGAATTGTATGAACGGACAGCCCGGCTTGACTTGGATAACTACAACAACGATACCGTTGACGGCTTGCACATCACAGCTATGTCAGGTGGTTGGTTAGCAATCGTTGAAGGATTTGCAGGCATGCGGGTCAACGACGGCGAATTACAATTCAAGCCATTCGTACCAAAGGCTTGGAACGGATACAACTTCCGCTTAACATTCCGCGGCCGCTTATTAGAAGTTAAGGTTGCCAAGGACAATACTGAAATCAAGTTAGTCAAGGGTGAACCATTAACAGTTAAGTTAAACGGCGAAGAAATTGAAGTTAAATAATAACGGTTAAACGTTAAAATAATGAGGCTCTGGAGTTTCCAGAGTCTCATTCATCAAAAGAAGAAAGAGGGCAGATTTTTATGCAAATGCAAGGTGCAGTATTTGACTTAGATGGGGTTATTACTGACACAGCAAAGTATCACTTTGCTGCATGGAGTAAATTAGCAAAGGAAAACTTGGACATCGAATTACCAGCTTCATTTGAAACTGAATTAAAGGGTGTTAGCCGGATCGATTCATTAAAGAAAATCTTGGAATATGGCAACAAGCTTGACCAATATTCAGACGATGATATTCAAGAATTAGCTGCCAAGAAAAACGGCTACTACTTGGAAGCAATCGAAGGCTTATCAAAAGATGACATTTTACCGGGAATCACTGAATTGATTGCTCAATTAAAGGCCCACAACGTTAAAATGTCACTTGCATCAGCTTCAAAGAATGCACCAGCAATCTTAAAGAAGCTTGGCTTATTTGATGAATTTGATGCCATTGCTGACCCTGCAAAGGTTGCACATGGCAAACCAGCTCCAGATATCTTCTTAGCTGGCGCAGCTGCTGTTGACTTGAAACCAAGCGAATGCGTTGGCGTTGAAGATGCGGTTGCTGGGGTTCAAGCCATCAAAGACGCTGGCATGGTTGCCGTTGCAGTAGGTGACGCAAACGAATTAGCAAAGGCTGACAAGGTTGTGCCAACAACTGCTGATTTCAGCTATGATTTGTTTGAAGAAACATTTGAAAAAGCAAACGCATAATTTAATGGTCAATAAAGAAGAACTCAAAGGAACTTGCCTTTGGGTTCTTTTTTTGGTTTATTTAATGTATCGGAGAAGGAGATTCAATCTTTTATGAGGAGAATTTTAAAATGCAAAATGATATTAAACTTGTTGCAACCGATATTGACGGAACGTTTACCCATGCCGATCACACGTATGATACAAAGTGGTTTAAACGAATTTTGACACGGATGAACGTTGCAGGATGCGAATTTGTCGTTGCAAGCGGCAGTCAGTATTTCACCATTCGTGATTTATTTGCTGACTGTGCAGATCAAATCAATTTTATTTCGGAGAATGGAGCGATGATCGAAAGCCATGGGAGAATCATAAAGGTCAATGAAATGGCAACCGATGTCGTTGATGAGATGATTTTATTTGCACACCACCATCCGGAATTTGAATGGGTGATGTGCGGGGCAGCGAATGCATACTGTGAACGCGGGCAGGTTGATCAAGCCTTTTTTGATCAAACAAATTTTTATTATCACCATTTAAAATGGGTCGATGATTTTAACGACGTTGATGATCAAATCTTGAAATTTGCGATCAATGTGTCGGAAAAAGAAACTGATCATTATTTGGAATTGTTCCGCCGTGAATTTGCGGGAAAAATTGAGCCGACCTCAAGCGGATTTGGAGCAATCGATTTAATTGTTCTCGGTAATCATAAGGCAGCAGCATTAAAACAGCTAGTTCAAAGATGGAAAATTACCCCAGCTCAGTGTGCGGCTTTCGGCGATGGCGGAAATGATATTGAAATGCTGCGGTATTGCAAACACAGTTATGCAATGGCCAATGCACCGGCTGAAGTTAAGCAGGTTGCCCAAAATGTTTGTCCATCAAACGAAGATAATGGGGTCTTAGTGACTTTAGATCAGTTGTTTTAGAAGAAGGTGTGACTTTTAGGTCCATCTTCTTTTTTGCTTAAAAGTATAAAGAAGTATAAAATAAAATCAAAAGTATAAAGAAGTATAAAAGAGGTGAAAGCGATGAATCCATTTAATCCAAGTTTTGGAAAAGTTCCAGAATTGTTTTTGGATCGCAAATCATTAGTGAAAAAAGTAACAGATGGGTTAGAAAATGTTAATAGCCCTTATCAAACTTCATTGGTATATGGGCTTCGCGGAAGTGGAAAAACATCATTTTTAACTGATATCAGTAACTTAATGCAGCAAAAAGAAAATTGGATCGTTGTTAATTTAGCGCTTGGAAGTAAATTAATTCCGACGTTGATCGATTCAATTTATAAAAAAGCAACCTCAACTCTAAAAAAAGCACTGAGCCGAATTGAAAATGTAAAATTCTCTGCGTTAGGACTCCAGCTTGAGGTTCACCAGAATGTTCAAGTGTCACATAATTATCAGATTTTATTGGAATCAATTCTTCAAAAATTAAAAGAAAATGGCATTTCACTGTTGGTTACGATTGACGAAGTCAGTTCAACCCCTGAGATTCGCGAATTCATTTCAATTTATCAAATTTTGATTCGTGAAGGATATCATGTTGCATTAATGATGACCGGATTGCCAGGAAAAATTTCGGAACTTCAAAATGACGATGTGCTTACTTTTTTGCTTCGCAGTGCGCGCATCACGTTGAAACCGCTAGACCTTGCATCGGTTAAATATGCTTATCTTGATGCGTTTGAAAAGGCAGGACGTCGAATTGAAACGGCGGCTTTAAATGAAATGACAAAATTGACCCGGGGCTATGCCTATTCTTTCCAATTAATGGGATATTTGATTTGGGAAACAAATCAAAAAGTGGTTGGGATGGATGTTTTAAGTTCAGTGATTAGCGAATATCAACAACAACTTTTCCGGAATGTATATACCAAGTTATATCTTGAACTGTCGCCAGTCGATCGTGAATTTGTAAAGAAGATGGCAGCGTATAGAGATGACATTGTTCCGGTTGCCTATTTGGGAAAAGCCTTGAATAAAGATAAAAATTATATCTCGGTATACCGTAAAAGATTGCTTGATGATCAGCTCATTGCGGCAGCAGCTCACGGACAATTAAGTTTTACATTGCCGTATTTCAAAAACTTTGTAAACGAAAACGCGATTTTGTACGAAAGTTGATTAAAACACTTGCAAGCGATAACAAAATGTGAAAGAATAATGGTTGTAACAAATGGTCTATTCCAATTTTAACAAAACTAATTTAGAAAACGAGGAAGAATATTATGGCATATTACATTCATGCAGCAAAATTCTTTTTAAAGAATACAACTGAAACAAATGGTTACTTGGAAATTACCGATGACGGCAAGTTTGGTTCATATTATCCAGAATCAGCAAAGCCAGCTGGCAAAATCGTTGAATACGGCGACAAGTGGGTTGCCCCAGGATTGTTTGATACTCATATTCATGGTCTTCTTGGCCATGATGTTACGGATGGCGACTGGGATGCAATCAATGAAATGTCAGAAGGGTTGTTAAAAGCCGGGGTTACTTCATGGTTACCAACAACGGTTACAGCCTCATTTGACCAGTTGAACAACGTATGTAAAGCAATTGGTGATCATCAAGGACAAGAAACCGGGGCCAAGATCCGCGGTATTCATTTTGAAGGTCCATACTTCACGGAAGAACATAAAGGTGCTCAAGACCCGAAGTATTTACGCGACCCAGATATTGATGAATTCCACAAATGGCAAGAATCTGCGCATGGCTTATTGAACAAGATCTCAATTGCGCCTGAACGGAAAGGGGCTGCAGAATTTACCCGTCAAGCGGTTGAAGAAGGCGTTGTGGTTTCAATCGGTCACAGTTCAGCAACCTATGAACAAGCTAAGCGGTGCATTGAA
>DWVG01000099.1 GCA_019120355.1 Candidatus Ligilactobacillus faecavium | reverse complement strand
CATGGATGACTTCACAGAAGAACAAAAGAAGCGTAACTTCGACTTTTATGAACCATTGACAGTTCACGAATCAAGCTTGTCAGCTTCAATTTATGCAATCATGGCTGCTGATTTGAAGTACGAAGAAAAATCAGTTGAATTGTATGAACGGACAGCCCGGCTTGACTTGGATAACTACAACAACGATACCGTTGACGGCTTGCACATCACAGCCATGTCAGGTGGTTGGTTAGCAATCGTTGAAGGATTTGCAGGCATGCGGGTCAACGACGGCGAATTGCAATTTAAGCCATTTGTACCAAAGGCTTGGAACGGATACAACTTCCGCTTAACATTCCGTGGCCGCTTATTAGAAGTTAAGGTTGCCAAGGACAATACTGAAATCAAGTTAATCAAGGGTGAACCATTAACAGTTAAGTTAAACGGCGAAGAAATTGAAGTTAAATAATAAATAACGGTCAGACGTTAACAAATAATGAGGCTCTGGAAGTTTCCAGAGTCTCATTCATCAAAAAGAAGAAAGAGGGCAGATTTTTATGCAAATGCAAGGTGCAGTATTTGATTTAGACGGGGTTATTACTGACACAGCAAAGTATCACTTTGCTGCATGGAGTAAGTTAGCAAAGGAAAACTTGGACATCGAATTACCAGCTTCATTTGAAACTGAATTAAAGGGTGTTAGCCGGATCGATTCATTAAAGAAGATTTTGGAATATGGCAACAAGCTTGACCAATTTTCTGACGATGATATTCAAGAATTAGCTGCTAAGAAGAACGGCTATTACTTGGAAGCAATCGAAGGCTTATCAAAAGCTGATATTTTACCAGGAATCACTGAATTGATTGCTCAATTAAAGGCTCACAACGTTAAAATGTCACTTGCATCAGCTTCAAAGAACGCTCCGGCGATCTTAAAGAAACTTGGCTTGTTCGATAAATTCGATGCCATTGCAGATCCCGCAAAGGTTGCGCATGGCAAACCAGCTCCAGATATCTTCTTAGCTGGGGCGGCTGCTGTTGACTTGAAACCAAGCGAATGCGTCGGCGTTGAAGATGCCGTTGCTGGGGTTCAAGCCATCAAGGATGCCGGCATGGTTGCCGTTGCTGTTGGTGACGCAAACGAATTAGCTAAGGCTGACAAGGTAGTTCCAACAACTGCTGATTTCAGCTATGATTTGTTTGAAGAAACATTTGAAAAAGCAAACGCATAATTTAATGATCAATAAAGAAGAACTCAAAGGAACTTGCCTTTGGGTTCTTTTTTGGTTTATTTAATGTATCGGAGAAGGAGATTCAATCTTTCGCAAGGAGAATTTTAAAATGCAAAATGACATTAAACTGGTTGCAACCGACATTGACGGAACATTTACGCATGCTGACCATACTTATGATCTGGAACGTTTCAAACGGATTTTAGACCGAATGAACGCTGCTGGATGCGAGTTTGTGGTTGCAAGCGGCAGTCAGTATTTTACGATTCGGGATTTATTTGCTGACTGTGCCGATCAAATTACGTTTATTTCTGAAAATGGCGCTTTAATTGAAAGCCACGGTGAACGTCTTTTTACCCAAGAAATGGCAGAACCAACAATTCAAGCGATGATTGATTTTGCTCATCATCATTCCGAAATCAAAATGGTAATGTGCGGGGCGCAAAGTGCCTATTGTGAACGCGGGACAGTTGACCAAGCCTTTTTTGATTTGACGAATTTTTACTATCATCATTTAGAATGGGTCGATGATTTTAGTGACGTTGATGATCAGATTTTGAAATTTGCTGCCAATGTACCAGAAGAAAAAACGGATGAGTATATGGCGCTGTTTCGTGAGAAATTTGCGGGAAAAGTTGAACCAACTTCAAGCGGCTTTGGGGCCATTGATTTAATTATTCCGGGTTGTCATAAGGCTGCGGGATTGAAATGTTTGGTTGAACGGTGGAAGATCACGCCTGATCAATGCGCGGCCTTTGGCGATAGCGGAAATGATATTGAAATGCTGCGGTATTGCAAGCACAGTTATGTAATGGCCAATGCTGGCGAAGAAGTCAAACGAGTTGCCAAGCATGTGTGTCCATCAAACGAAGATGATGGGGTTTTAGTGACTTTAGATCAATTGTTTTAGTAAAAGGAAGATGTGACTTTTTAGGTCCATCTTCTTTTTGCCTAAAAGTATAAAGAAGTATAAAACAAAAATGAAAGTATAAAGAAGTATAAAACGGGAAAATTATGCAAAAACACTTGCAAGCGATAACAAAATGTGAAAGAATAGTGATTGTAACAAATGGTCTATTCCAATTTTAACGAAACTAATTTAGAAAACGAGGAAGAATATTATGGCATATTATATTCATGCAGCAAAATTTTTTTTAAAGAATACAACTGAAACAAATGGTTACTTGGAAATTACCGATGACGGCAAGTTCGGTTCATATTATCCCGAATCAGCAAAGCCGGCTGGTAAAATCGTTGAATACAGCGACAAGTGGGTTGCCCCGGGATTGTTTGATACGCATATTCATGGCCTTCTTGGTCATGATGTTACGGATGGCGACTGGGATGCGATCAATGAAATGTCAGAAGGTTTGTTAAAAGCCGGGGTTACTTCATGGTTGCCAACAACGGTTACGGCTTCATTTGATCAGTTGAACAATGTATGTAAGGCAATTGGGGATTACCAAGGCCAAGAAACGGGTGCCAAGATCCGCGGTATCCACTTTGAGGGCCCGTACTTCACGGAAGAACACAAAGGCGCTCAAGATCCGAAGTACTTACGCGATCCTGACATTGATGAATTTCACAAGTGGCAAGAATCCGCACATGGCTTATTAAATAAGATCTCAATTGCACCTGAACGGAAGGGAGCCGCAGAATTTACCCGCCAAGCAGTTGAAGAAGGCGTTGTGGTTTCAATCGGCCACAGTTCAGCAACCTATGAACAAGCTAAGCGGTGCATTGAAGCCGGCGCATCAATGTTTACGCACACATACAACGGAATGAATGAATTCGGACACCGTGATCCAGGAATGGTCGGAGCTGCTTACACGATGGATGATACAACGTGTGAAATCATCTGTGACGGCCACCACAATGCGCCAGCTGCCGTTCGAGTATTGATCAATCAAAAGACCCCGGACAACGTTGCGTTGGTTACAGACTGCATGCGGGCTGGCTTAATGCCTGATGGCGACTACATGCTTGGTGAACTTGAAGTTTACGTTAAGGACGATATGGCACGGTTAAAGGTTGGCGATAACCTTGCCGGAAGCATTCTTTTATTAAAGGATGCCTTGAAGAACGTTGTTGACTGGAACATTGCAACGCCGGAAGAAGCTGTTCGGATGGGTTCATTAGTTCCAGCCAAGAGCATGCACATGGAAAATAAGGTTGGTTCAATCGTTCCAGGTGCCGACGCTGACTTCTTGATTTTGAATTCAGATATGACTTTAAGCGAAACATACTTGGACGGAAAGTCACGGTATCAGGCTTAAAGAAGAAGGTGTGACAAAACGTAAAAAACGAGCGTGGTGGAAGCAGAAAAGCGAACGAATCGCGGAGCATAGATTCGGAGGTTTTCGAACTTCCACTCAGCTCGTTTGTTTTGGAACCCGATTATGCGGATATAGCAGGAGGTTGCGACGGATGTCACAACCTCTTTTTTGTTGCTAATCAACATTAATGTTGACAAGCAACAAAAATAACTAGATAATACTTTTGGAAATTAATTTGGGAGGTAATCAAATGACAAAAGTATTGGTAATTAAGGCGCACCCGCACGTTGAGGATAGCGTTTCGATCAGTGTTGCTGACTATTTTATTAAGAAGTATCAGGAACTTCATCCTGACGATGAAATCATTACTCATGATTTATACGCTGAAGAAGTTCCGCCGTTAAATGACACGACCATGGAAGCATGGAAGCACCAGCGAAACGGCCAACCGTTATCTGATGAAGAACAGAAGGTAATTGCGGCGCATAATCAATGGTTAAACGAGTTTTTAGAAGCCGACAAGTACGTGTTTGTTAATCCAATGTATAACTTCTTCTTACCGGCAGAAATGAAGCAGTATGTGGATATTATTGCGGTTCCGCGGAAGACGTTCAAATATACGGAAAAGGGCCCGGTCGGCTTGCTTGAAAATAAAAAGGCCTTGCATATTCAAACGGCCGGAAGTGTTTATCATGGAACACCACTTGAAAAATTTGATTTTGGTGGGACCTATCTTAAATTAGCGTTGAAATTGTTTGGCGTAGATGACTTTACTGATCTTTACATTGAAGGGGTTGATCAGTTCCGTGATCGGCGTGATACAATTAAAGAAAAAGCAATGCAGGATGCTGCAAAGATCGCGGAGAAGTTTTAATCAATGAATAATAAAATCAATCAAATTACAATTTTAATTTCCCAAATTCAAAATGCGCATAACAGTGAATTAACGGTTGCGCAGGAATGGATGCTTGAACACGTCAAGGATCCAGAATTAAAGCAAAAGGTGCCGAAACTTTCAGTGGTAGCCTATCATATTTTGGATACGTTAAGCCAACACACGGAGCTTACCGGAATTAAAATTGCCCAGGAGCTGGGCGTCACTCGGGGAGGAATTACCCGGGCTGCGCGCAAAATGCAGGATGAGAAGTTAATTGTTGCGGTGCGGCATGAAGATAATAAAAAGAACATCTATTATCAGTTGACCCCTGAAGGCCAAAAGATTGCCCGCTTGCACGCTGAAATGCATCAGGAACTTTACCGGCAGCTTCAAGAAAAAATTTCGACTGATTTTACCAGTGATGAACTTGATTCGATCATTCGTTTCCTGAGTTATATCAAGGATCATGTGATGTAAGAAAGATTGCGTTGAAATCAACGCAATCTTTTTTTATAAAAGAGTTGCTTACAAATAGTAAGCTATGATATACTAATCCCATCAAATAAACTTATAAAAAGTAAGCAAACAAGGAGAGATTCAAATGCCAAAAATTGCAGTTATTTATGGAAGTTCACGTCACAATGGAACCGGGGATCGCGTTGTTAACCATTTTAAAAAGGTGGCTTCAACGATTAAGAATGCGGAAATTAAATTTTTAACGGTTCGTGATTATGACTTGCCGTTTTTCGATGATGATGTGCCGTTGATGGTGCCTGATCGTCAATTAACGGGAAATGCTCAAAAATGGGTTGAAGATGTTAAGGATGCTGATGGTTACCTAATCATTACCCCGGAATATAATCGATCGATTCCGGGAGTTTTGAAAAACGGAATTGATTACCTTGGATATGAAATTAAAGGCAAACCGGTTAAAATTGTTAGCTATTCAATCAATATGGCTGGCGGAGCAAAGGCTGCAACGGCACTGGTCGATATGCTGCACATGTTGAATGCCGTTGCATTGCCAACCAATACGGCGTTAAGTAAAGCCCAGGAATGGTTGAACGCAGATGGAAGTTTTAATCAAGATGCAGATGGATATAAATATAACGTTGAGACTGCTCAAAATGCCTTCCAAGAAATTATTTATTACGCAAATGCTCTTAAAGATAGTCCGTACCAAAAGTAAATAATCTTATGAGAAATCTGGTTTCATGCGGATTTCTCTTTTTTTATAAGGAGTTCCATAAGTTTTTTAATTATTAT
>DWVG01000098.1 GCA_019120355.1 Candidatus Ligilactobacillus faecavium | reverse complement strand
GATCATTACAAAATGGTAAAATTAAAGTGATTTTATTTGAAACGATTAAATCCGATATTTAGCAAAAGAGGTATCCGAATGAAGAAATCATCAGTTTTTGATCAGAGGACATCTGCTTTGAAAAAAATTGTGAAGGGGCGCAAGGCAGAGGCTCAATCAACAGCTGCGACGGTGGAATCCACCCCAACGGCATCTTCACGGCGGGCGTCCCTTGAAAGTCAGCTTGATGCGGCGCAAACCAAATTGCGTGAGTTAAATCATGAAATTGAACAGTTGCAAACGGCGGTCGACAATCAACACCGGCAAGCAGATCAGTCAAAGCAGGCGGCGCAAACCGCGCAAGCTGAACAACAACGCATTGAGGAACAAAAGGTTCAAACCCAGCAGGACCTTCAAAGTGCGACGATTGAAAATATCAATAAGCTGAGTCAAAAAATCAGCAATAAGCAAAATGATATTTTAATTGATCGGCAACGAATCGATGAATTAAAAGATGCAAAGGACAAGGGTAAGCGTTCAGCTGAGGATGAAGCGCAAATTAAGCGGTTGAATGAACAGCAAAAAGCCCTTGAAGAAACGCAGGCTGAAGTTCAAAAGAACGTTGATGGAGCAAACCAAATCGTTCAGCGCGAAGTTCAGGCAGTTGAAAAGGCAAAGGTTGCAATCAGCGACGCGGCTGATCAAGATGTCCAGCAGGCACGGGAAAAACTTCAAACGAAGCAGATTGATTTGAATACTGCCCGGTATAATTTACGGGGAGCTGAACGGAAATTGGCGGATGTGAAGGAAAACCTAACGGAAGTCAAAAATCAAACAAGTCTTCTTCAAGGTGACGCAACTGCGACCCTTCAAGCTACAAAAGAAAAGTTAGCGAACGATGAGCAGCTTTTGGTTGATTACCAAAATCGGTTAGCGGTTCTCCAAAATGCGAATAACCGGATGCAAAGTTTGCGGGCTGAATTACGGCGGGTAAAGGAAGCTGTTCAACGCGAAACCCGGAAACGGGAAAATATCCAACAAGAGTTAGCCGAAAAGATCAACCAGTTAACGGTGGCGAAACGCAAAGGATTGGATTGCCAAAAAGAAATCGAAGAATTACAGCGCAAATTACGGACAGCGCCGCAACCTGAAATTCAAAAGCCAGCAGTCTTGAACCAGCGATTGCCTCAAGTAGGCGAAAATGATTATCATCATGGAACTTCAAAGCGGACATCCTTGTTAAAAGTTGCCGCATTGACGGTTTCAGAAATCCTTACCCGGCTTGATTTCGGCCATCATAAAAAGCGCAAGCAATAGGAAAGAGAAGTTAAAACTTTTGCTAAAAATCGTCATATAAAATTCATAATTACGGGGCATACTAAAAGCATAGTAAATAACATCCCTAGTTATTTGCTACCTAACATACTCCAAATATACAATCCTTTTTCTCTAATCTATGGTTACATAGATTAGAGTTTTTTATTATGGTGATTTCTTGACTTTTAAAAAATAACCAAGTAAGATTAACCACGAGATAGTTTGAATAGTAGATAAAGTAGTCAAAGTGCTTTATCCACGCTTTTTAGTAGTCGCTAATTGGTGTGGTGGAGGCACTTTTTTATTTTTTCAGACTAAATTAATGAAGAAAGGGATTCGGAAATGGTAGAAGAACAAACAGAATATGATACAATTGCTGCAATTTCGACTCCGCCTGGTGAAGGAGCAATTTCAATTGTGCGGTTAAGCGGAGATGATGCATTGCCAATCATCATGAAAATGTTTAAGGGAAAGGACTTAACGAAAGTCCCAACGCATACGATCAACTATGGCCACATTATTGATCCGAAAAACGGTGAAATCGTCGATGAAGTTATGGTAACCGTTATGCGGGCACCGAAGACGTATACCCGGGAGGACATTGTTGAAATCAACTGTCACGGCGGAATCGTTCCAACCAACAAGATTCTGCAATTATTGCTGACAAACGGTGCGCGGATGGCTAATCCAGGTGAATTTACTGAACGGGCCTTTCTTCACGGTCGAATCGATTTGACCCAAGCAGAATCAGTCCTTGATATTATCAAGGCTAAAACTGACCGTTCAGCCAAGTTAGCGCTTGATCATCTTGGTGGCAGCTTAGCAAAGCTGATTCGCGGATTACGTGAAGAAATCCTTGATACCTTATCAAAGGTTGAAGTTAACATTGACTATCCTGAATATGACGGAACTGAAATGATTACCACTAAGCTTTTGAAAGAACGGACGATCGAAGTTAAGAAGAAGATCGATAAGCTGCTTGAAACTGCTCAAGGCGGCAAGATTTTACGCGAAGGGTTAGCAACGGCAATTATCGGGCGCCCAAACGTTGGGAAATCAAGCCTTTTGAATTATCTGTTACATGAAGATAAGGCGATCGTAACCGATGTTGCCGGAACGACCCGGGACGTCATTGAAGAATACGTCAACATTAAGGGAATTCCATTGAAACTGATCGATACGGCCGGAATTCGCGAAACGGAAGATAAGGTTGAAAAGATCGGGGTTGAACGGTCACGCAAGGCAATCGACCAAGGAGACTTGGTAATTTTAGTATTGAATGCCAGTGAACCGTTGACGGATGAAGACCGGCAATTGATCGATTTGACAAAGGATAAGCAACGAATTGTGATTCTGAATAAGACCGATTTGCCGCAAAAGATCGAAATCGATGAAGTTGAAGATTTAGTTGGCAAGGAAAATATCATCCAAACATCAATTCCAAATGATATCGGCGTTGCCGATGTTGAACAACGAATCAAGGACATGTTCGCCAACGGAATTGAAAGTTCACAAAATGCAGTCATCATTAATAATGCCCGGCACGTTGCCTTGTTAAACAAGGCTGCTGATTCATTGGATGCCGTTTTAGTTGGAATTAAGAATGGAATGCCCGTTGATCTTTGTCAAACCGACATGCGCGATGCCTGGGAAGACTTAGGTGAAATTACCGGAGATTCATATCAAGATGAATTATTGGATGAATTATTCAGTAAGTTCTGTTTAGGAAAATAAATTAGGGAGGAAACAATGGAAGTAGCAAAAGGAAAACCTTATAAGGCAAAAGAC
>DWVG01000097.1 GCA_019120355.1 Candidatus Ligilactobacillus faecavium | reverse complement strand
TCAAATCGTCGTCATCGATTTGAACGCCGCCCGCTTCATTTTCCATTAAAATATTGGTTACCGCATCGATTGCTTCATTGGTTGTTTCAACTACAAGTTCTGTCCAGTCCATGTTCAGCCTCCTAGAATTTCGGATAGTTTAATTGTTGGGTTTCATCTTGACGGGCTGCTAGTTGCTTTTGAAATTCAACTTCATCCCATTTAAGATTAAATGTCTGAATTGAATCATCACTTACAAAATCAAGCAAGTCTGATTCGCCATTATCAAGGGTATCTTGCAAAACATCTAAAAAGGCATCAGCTTGTCCCTTCGTCCAGCCTTTTTTGCCATTGAATCCCAGGGTTACCAGATAATCTTCCTGATCAAAATCAAACGGCTTGGTTTGATCATACAGCAAAATCGCATCATCAAACGTGATGATTGGCTCAACGGATTCCGTATCATCCGAATCCACGATTTTATGCCCGCTTTGATTTTCAACGTAAAATTCCATTTCAAGCTCAAATGCCCGTTCATGCTTGAGCCAGTTCCAAGCCAATGTTCCATCAAAATCTAAATTTTGAACCCCATCGTCAAGGTAATCAATTAATGATTGCTTCTTCATTTTCGAATCCTTTCACTTTATGTGTTAGTAATATTTTAGCGTGATTTAGTTAATGATGCAAAAAGAGGTTGCGACTTTTGTCACAACCTCTCTTGCTATATCTGCATAATCGGGTTCCAAAACAAACGAGCTACTTGGAAGTTCGAAAACCTCCGAATCTACGCTGCGCGATTCGTTCGCTTTTCTGCTTCCACCACGCTCGTTTTTGACGTTTTGTCACACCTAGCTATTTTATTGGTTCCATGCATTCTTAAATTGACTTTCACCTTGTTTGATGAGTGAGTTAAGGTTGCCATTCTTGGCGTGACTCAAGATATTTTGCATGATCGTGTTCATTTGCTGATATGCAGCATTTGAGTTCTTTGTTACAGGAACGGTGTAAAGATTCTTGGTTGCAGCTTCAACTTGAGCTGGAACCTTTGAATCCTTGTTGTTCTTGTATTCACTACTGTTAATTACGTCTTGTGATACTGGAATGTAACCTGTTTGTTGTGCCCAGTATAATTGAGACTTCTTGCTTGTCAAGAACTTCATGTACATGAAGGCTGCTGTCCGTTGTTCCTTGCTTGCGTTCTTGAACATGTAGATGTCAGTTCCTTGTTGCATGTTCCACTTGCCAGGACGAGGAGCAACTTCGTAATCGAACTTGCCGTTAACACCCTTCTTAACGAAGCTTTCACCAGCACTTGTTCCGATGAACATTGCAACTTTTTGGTTAGCGAAGTCGCCTGAAAGGTAACCTTGTGAACCAGCAGTCTTGAAGTAACCACCCTTGATTCCATCAGCATAGTAGTCGATGACTTTCTTTGACTTAGCTGATGTCAAGTTGATCTTTGAAGTGAAGTCAACGCCTTCATTCTTCATTCCTAAAACATAGTAGTTTGATAATGAATCAAAACCAGCACCGACAACTTGGTGATTTGATTTTTCATAAATTGTCTTAGCTGCTGACTTCAATTGAGCCATGGTTGTTGGAACCTTAACGCCGTATTTATCAAGCATTGTCTTGTTGTAAACTAAAACTTCAACTGATTTGTTGAACGGAATTCCGTATTGGGTTCCGTTAATTTGGGCACCCTTCATCAATGATGGTTTGATACCGCTCTTTGCAGCGCTTCCCCAGCCAATCTTTGAATTATTGATGTATGGCTTTAAATCAACCAATAAATCATTCTTTGATGCATTGTACAACCAGCCTGGATATGCCTGAGTGATGGTTGGCAAATTCTTTGGTGATTGCAATGTTGATGTGATCTTTGATTGCAAATCTTTGTATTGGCCTTGGTTTTCAAGCTTAACCGTGATATTCGGGTTTTCCTTTTCGAATTCTTGGGTTAAGGTTTGCAAAGCCTTTTGTTGATTACCTGACATCCCATTCCAAAATGTAATGGTTGTCTTTTTTGTAACCTTTGTCGGGATACTGTCAGCACTTACAGTTGATGATAAACCACCTGCAATTGTTGCAAAAAGCGTTGCTGCAGTTGTTGCGGCAACTGCAAGTTTTTTGATGAACTTCATAAAAGCTCTCCTCCTTAAAATTTTTTGTTTAATGCAAAACAAGCGTTTGCCCATTTTGCGGTAAAACACGACTTCCAAACGGGTTTTTTAAATTTTCTGGATGAAAACTATGAATTGGGGTCAACAATTGCGGCTTAATTCCAGCAATAATTTCATCCAGTTCGGCTGCCGTTGCATGCCCCGAACATGCCAACCGAACAAATTCAACGTGATGGGCCGCTAACATATCAAGGAACTTTTGATATGCCGGATCAAAATCACCCAGCGGTTCCGCATCACTATGAATGTATAAGGTATTAGGTTGCAAGTCTTCGAAATGATCTTCAACTTGCCACAAATATGTATCCTTATCAGCTAAAAGCATTTGGTAATCAACTTCCAAACTTGGATCAAGCTCTGGAAGCAGCTTGGCAGACGGCGAGTAATAATAATTAACTTTCCGTCCAGTGATTTGTTGAAGCAGCCATGCCCGGTCAGCAGTTAAAACCACCGTCCGCGGTTGTGCATCGCAAATCGCTTCTAATCGACTGATATTGCCTGGGTAAGTATTAAAGGTTGTCGGCCGCCCATCGGCATTTTCGACAAGAGCGACCAGCTTTTCAATCAAAAGCTGTTCACTCCACGGTTTGCGCGGCTTATCCAAATCTTGCGGAAAACTGACCCCGACACCTTCGCTGATCAGCAAGTCACATCCGGCAGCCGCCTTCATCATTGCCCGCGTCCATTCCGGATGATATCCGTGTAATCGCAAATCCCCGGTATAAACGATAAATGCATCCGGCGTGTGGATCAGAAATGCAACCGCCCCATCGGCATCGTGATCAACCGGATAAAATTCAACTTCAATTTCACCGATCTTCACTTTGTGGTGAACCGGTAATTCGGTCAACGGGCGCAAATATTCTTTTGGATGCCCAGCTGCCGGAAGTAAGAAATTGCCATCCCGGTTTAACCGTTTCAACAATTTGATCGTTGCTGGAGTACTGTAAACTGGAATTCGCTGATCAACAAAATTTAACATTTTAGTATGGTCAAGGTGCAAGTGAGAAATAAACGCTGCACTGTGTTGAAATTTTCCTTTCCACCGCGGCGCTCCAGTCAAATGCTCGTCATAAAAATCATCCAGCTTCGGAATCAAATGGTTCTGAATCAGAGTCTGGTAAGATTCATCCGGTAAATCTAGTTCCGGCCGATATTCGGTTCCCAAATCGAAAAAGATGTGCGCATCCCCATACGCAATTTCAATATTTGTTCCGCCAATCGTATCAACCCCTTTATGGTAAGTTACGCGGGTCTGCTTATCCTTTAAGGCCATCACGTGTAACCCCCTGAATGATTTGCTTTCTAAAGATGAAGTAAATGATCAAAATCGGAATAACCGTTAATGTGGCTGCTGCCAGCTGTAACTGAGTTTGCGCTCCGCCATCTGATGCAAAATTGGCCAACCCGTTGTTCAACAGTCGCATGTTGTCGTTGTTAGTTACCAACAATGGCCACAGGAATGAGTTCCATCCTGAAATGAAGGACAACAGGCCCACTGTTGTTAAGGCCGGTTTTGACATTGGAACCAAGATTTTCCATACATATTGCCAGTTGCTTGCCCCACTGATCTTGGCCGCTTGGTAAATACTGCGCGGAATTCCTTGGAAGTAACTGTTTAAGTAGTAAATATAGAAGACACTTGTTGTAAATGGTAAGAACAACCCAACATAAGTGTTCAACAAGCCCCATTTAGCAATCGTATTGTAGTTCGTGAAAATAATTGCTTCTGACGGAACCATCAACAGTGAAATCATCAAAATCTTAACGGCTTTTTTGCCTTTGAAATCTAAACTTGTTAATGCAAATGCAGCAAATAATGAAGTGATCAATACACAGACCGTATCGATCGATGATGTTAACAGTGTATTCCAGAAATACTTCAAAAACGGTGCTTGATGAAAGACTTGCACGTAGTTTTCAAAGTGAAAATGATGCGGAATGATCGTTGGTGGAATACTTGTTGTTTCTGCATATGACATCAACCCGCCAAGCACCATGTAAATAAACGGGAAAACCGTAATAATGCTTAGAAGAATGATAAAAATCCATGTAATTACACCGGTAACCTTTTTCATCTGCGACCCACCTTATTCAATAACTTATTTTGAAGGAATGATACAACTAAAATTACCAAGAACAGTAAGACCGTTGCGGCCATCGCAACTCCTGGGGTTCCAACAACTTGGAACTTATTGAAGATGTAGTAAACGGCCGTCATTGCACTGCCCGCAATTCCCGGTTGCCCGTTAAACAGTGCGTAGATCGATGTATAAACCTTGAACGCATTGATTAAGTTTACGGTCAGCAAGAATGCTAAAGTTGGAACTAATTGCGGCAACGTAATCCGGAAAAACATTTCAGAATCATTTGCCCCGTACATCTTCGCAATCGTGTAGTGTTGCGGATCGATTCCCCGTAAAGCTGACATCAAAATAACAATGTTAAACGCTAAGCTGAGCCAGACCCCGAAGATAATTACAGTGATCATGTTCATACTTGGATTATCCAACCAGTTCGGTGTTCCTAAATGGAAGAATTTCAAAATGTAATTTAATAATCCATATTGGCCATTGAAAATATAACGAAAAACAATTCCAATCGCAATCGTACTTGTAACGTACGGCATAAAGAATAACGCTTCAAAGAACTTTGAATGCTTGATCCGGTTAAATAAGTTCCAGGCGATCGCAATTGAGATCACCATTCCAATTGGAACAACCGTAAATGCATACAAGGCGGTATTTTGAAGTGCCTTTGCAAAATATGGATCCTGAATTACATATTTATAGTTGCTTAATCCTGTCCAATGCATTGAAATTAATGAACCGGATTGGAAACTCATCACCAGTGCCCGTAAAATTGGGAAAACACTGAAAAGGAGAATTCCTAAAATGGCTGGACCAAGGAACCACCATGCGCTCCATTGATTTTTCCGTTTATTTTTCATTTTTAATATACCCGCTCTCCGTCCTTATTAAAGATAAATGCTTTCTTCATATCAAAGCGCAAGTTGACTTCATCGCCAGCGCCAATTTGATCTTCAATATCAACCAATGAACGATATTGTTTATCGCCAAAATAGAATTTCAAAATCCGTTCACGTCCGATCAGCTCAATATCATCAACTTTAATTGTGAAATCTGCCATTTCAGCCGTTGACGGTTGCAGGTTTTCTGGCCGAATTCCAATTACATAACCACCAGCAGTCAACTTTTGTTTCAGCTTCGTATCTGATAACCGTTCAGCTAATAAGTTGAAGTGTTCATCATTAAATTGATTTCCGTCAAACTGAACATCAAATAAGTCAATAACTGGATTCCCAATGAAGTTGGCAACAAATTGATTTGCTGGATCAAGGTAAAGGTTTTGCCCCTTATCGGCTTGTTGAACGACCCCATTATTAAGTAAGATGATCCGGTCACCAATTGAAAGCGCTTCTTCTTGGTCGTGGGTAACAAAAATCGTCGTGATTCCCACTTCTTTAACCAATGCCCGGATTTCCTCCCGAATTTGAAGCCGTAACCGCGCGTCCAAGTTACTCAATGGTTCATCCATTAAAAGAACTTTCGGTTGTTGAACAAGAGCACGTGCAATTGCAACCCGTTGTTGCTGTCCACCGGATAACTGTCCCGGCTTCTTCTTCGCAATATCGGTAATATGGGTTAATTCCATATATTTTTGTGCAATTTCACGTGCTTCGGCTTTCGTTTTTTTATTTTTACCAACAGTTAATGGAAACATTACGTTTTCTTCAGCTGTCATATGCGGGAATAATGCATAATTTTGAAATACAAAACCAATGTCCCGGTTTTCTGGGGCAACATCAAGAACTGATTTTCCTTCAAACTTCACATCACCTGAGGTTGCATCAAGCAAACCTGAAATGATATTAAGCAATGTTGACTTACCACAGCCACTTGGACCTAATAAGCAAACTAATTCACCTTTTTCCACTGAAAAATTAACATTTTTCAATGCTTCATATCCGTTCTCATATGTCTTATTGAGGTTTGAAACTTCAATCATTCTGTTACTTTCTCCTTTACGCGGATCCGCTAATATCCACAAAATATGATGATTGTTAATCACTTAACTACAACAAATTGTATCAATTATTCCAAAATAATCAATATAAAATTCGCAAAAAATTCATCATTTTAAGTAAATTTTGCGCAATATAACCTGCTTGCAAATTATTCGTCTTTTCCTGAACAATTCGATTCCCATTTTAATAATTGGTCCGCTCCAAAAAATCCAGAAAAAAGTTTCTCCAATTAAGCTTCACTTCTGCTAAAATAAAATCAAATATCAAAACTAAAGGAGAACTTTTCATGGCTAAGTACAAAATGATTTTAGATCTCGACACCGGCGTTGATGACGCCTTAGCACTCGCATATGCCCTCGCCACTCCCGAATGTGACTTAATCGGCGTCGTTGCTTCTTTTGGAAACATCGTTCCTGAAGAAGCTGCCCAAAACACGCTTAATTTATTGGAAATGCTCGGACATCCTGAAGTTCCAGTTTTCATCGGCGCAACCCATTCTTCACATACGGATCACTTTGAAGTCATGCCGATCAGTCAAACGATTCACGGAATGAACGGTGTGGGCAACGTTGAATTACCAACCGCTAAGCGGAAAATTGAAAGCCAAAACGGAATCGATTTTTACATCGAAGCTGCGCACAAATATCAAGGTCAATTGTTGATCGTTCCAACCGGTCCATTAACGAACCTTGCTGCCGCAATTGAAAAAGATCCTGAAATCATTGATTTGATCGGGCATGTAACGTTAATGGGCGGCGCATTGACCGTTCCCGGAAACGTTAACCTGGTAACCGAAGCTAACATCAACCAAGATCCGCCAGCTGCCGATCAAGTTCTCCGCAGCAAACTTCCATTAACAATGGTTGGCCTTGATGTTACTTTACGGACATTGCTTACAAAAAAAGAAACTCAAAAATGGCGTGAAATCGGAACAACATCCGCTACCAAATACGCAGATATCGTTGACTACTACATCAACGCATACAAAATCACCAGTCCTCACCTTCACGGATGCGGATTGCATGATCCATTAGCAGTTGCGGCGGCGGTTGATCCAAGTCTTTTACAAACCATTTACTTAAACATGAAAGTTGATACTGAAGGTGCATATGCTGGGCGAACGATTGGCGATGAAACCCGGTTGAATGAACCGGCAACGACCACTCAAGTTGCGGTCAACGTCGATGTTCCCCGTTTCTTGGACATGTTCATGACAAAACTTTCCGCTTACTTTAAAGAACATTAATCAAAAAATGACCGGCTTGATGAACTTGCAAGCCGGTTTTTATATGGTATCCTTAAATAGACGTTATTGAATAAGTGAAATAACAAGTCATTTTAATCATGAGGAGAGAGCCATCATGAAATACGTTGGTGTAGCTTTATATGTTTTTTGGCTACTTTTAACAATGTTTAAATTTGAATCGATGCCGAAAGACCGAAATTTATCATATCGCGATGTCTTTTTCGGTAATATCGTATGGTATCACAATTTAAGAACGCTATTATTTGCAGCGGCCGTAATCATTACCGTTGTTTATGCCCCGCTTAAAATTATTTACTTACTAATTCTTGTTTCATGTGTCATTTTAGGAATTGTTTGTCTGCGTAATTTCTTCACTCTAGTTGGAAATCCGTGGATCGATTTAGGATTTTTAATGGGTGCAATTATTTGTGGTGTTTTGAGCGGATTGTTTGTTTTTAAAATGTAATAATCAAAAACGGTTATGGCAAAATTGCCATAACCGTTTTAATTTTAATGAGCATTAATAAAATCTGTAATCTTTTCGTCAAAGTCATACCGAATGATCCGTCCATGATCAACACATAACAATGCCGGCGGATTTTTTACCTGTAAATCTTCAAGCAAATGACGCAAAATCGGATTCGTTGCTTCCTTTGTTGTATCTAAGTAATAAACATTTTTTCCTGCTTGTTGTGCAGCGTAACTCAGCCGCGGCGCAAAGCTTAAACATTGCGGATTATTTTGCGTCCCGATGTATACAAAGAAGTGATCACGATTTTGTAACAATTCATTCCAGTTATGCGCCTTTAATCGAATAAAAAATTTGATCTTTTGGTCATATACCCTACGTTGCCAAAAGATAATGCTTTTTTCAGCAAACGACAAATGATTATCTAAATTATAATGATTTCGATAATGTTCCCAACCCATGGCGGCAACCGCTGTTAATCCAGAGATTCCAAGCAATAATTTCAAATTGTTCTTCTTATCCATTAAATTCGCCTCCATATCATTCTATTTAACATTATACCCTATTAATCAGATTTTATGCTTCAATGTTACAAATGTTACAAAAAAATATCAAAAAGTAACATTATTGCTACCTTATTGTTATGTTAGTCAGTTATACTTTTAAACGATAGTTCAGTAGATTTGAACTATAAGGATAGATATAAATAGATTAAAAATCTTTTAGGAGTGAATTTTCTACATGAAGTTAAACAAAGTTTTAGTATCAGCTGCTGCCCTCTCAGGAATCGCTGCAGCAGGAACGGCCGCTAATGCTGATACAGTATCAGTTAAAACAGGGGACACTGTTTCAGAACTTGCTCAAAAGTTCAATACAACAGTTGAAGCAATTCAAAAAGCAAACAATTTACAAAACGTAAACTTTATTACCGTTGGGGAACAATTAAACATCCCAACAAATGACAACGCTGAACAACAAGTTCAACAACCTCAAGCAAATGCAGCTCAAGTTCAACAAGAACAAGCTGCAATTGCTCAACAACAAGCAGCACAACGTCAAGCACAATTAGCTGCCCAACAAAAGGCTGCTCAAGCTCAAGCTGCATTACAAGCACAACAAGCTGCTCAAGCCGCTGCCGCTCAAAAGCAAGCTGAAGAACAAGCCGCACAACAAGCTGCTGCTCAAAAGGCACAACAAGAAGCTGCCGCTGCTCAAGCTGCTAAGGAACAACAAGAAAAAGCAGAACAAGCTGCTCAAGCTCAAGCCGCTGCTCAAAAGGCACAACAAGAAAAAGCCGCTCAAGCTGCTGCCGCTCAAAAGCAAGCCGAAGAACAAGAAGCTGCTCAAAAAGCAAAAGAAGCAGCCCAAGCTCAAGCTGCTGCAAATGCTAAAGCTGCTCAACAACGGGCTGCACAACAAGCACAAGCTCAACAGCAACAACAAAAGCAACAAGTTGTTCAACAAAATACTCAACAACAAGCTGCTAATAACAATCAACAATCAAACAACAATAACAACAACAGCAACTCTTCAGAAGCTGCTGCTAAAGCATGGATCGTTGACCACGAATCAGGCGGTAATTACAATGCTCGCAACGGTCAATACATCGGTGCTTACCAATTAAGTGCTAGCTACTTAAACGGTGACTACTCACAAGCTAACCAAGATCGGGTTGCAAACCAATACGTTGCAAGTCGTTATGGTAACTGGGTAAACGCTCAAAAGCACTGGGAACAATGCGGTTGGTACTAAAATTAAATTTATCGACTTAAATGATTTGAGACTGAACAAGTTTTGTTCAGTCTCTTTTTTTTACTGTTCCCCTGCTTTCAATTAAAATTTCTATAAAAAAATAAGGTTGTGATCAAAATCACAACCTCTTCATTATTAGATTCCAAAACAGACGAGCTCCTTGGAAGTTCGTTTTATTTGTTTTGGCACGCCTTCTTATTTTACATCAATGATCGTAACTGTCATTTCGCCACCAGGAGTTGTAACAGTTACCTTTTCACCCTTCTTGTGGCCAACTAATCCTTTAGCAATTGGTGATTCGTTTGAAATCTTGCCGTTCAATGGATCAGCTTCTGCAGCCCCAACGATTTGATATGTTTCTGGATCGTCATCTTCTTCTTGGAATGTTACTGACTTTCCAACTGAAACTTCATCAGCATCAACGTTTTCGTTGTCGATGATTTCAGCGTGGTTCAACATGTTGTCAATTTCCTTGATCCGGCCTTCAACAAATGATTGTTCATCCTTAGCTGATTCATATTCTGAGTTTTCAGATAAATCACCGAATGAACGGGCGATTTTGATCCGTTTGATAACTTCAGCCCGTTTATTTGTCTTTAAATCTTCAAGTTCTTCTTCAAGTTTTTTCTTACCTTCCAATGTCATTGGAAATGTTTTTTCTTCAGCCATTTAAAGCCCTCCTCTTATTCAGCACTTAAATTGTTCTTTTGAATAATATCACGAATCTTTGTTACCAACAAGTCGATTGCGACTTGGTTTTCGCCACCTTCAGGAACGATAATGTCAGCGTATCGTTTCGTTGGTTCGATAAATTGGTGATACATTGGTTTAACCGTTGCTAAATACTGGTCAATTACTGATTGTAATGAACGTCCCCGTTCTTCAATATCCCGTTGGATCCGCCGAATGATTCGAATATCATCATCGGTATCAACGAAGATCTTGATATCCATTAAATCACGAAGCCGCGGATCGTTTAATACTAAAATTCCTTCAACCAAAATAACTTCTTTCGGTTCTTGGTGGATTACTTCTTTGCTCCGGTTGTGACTTGCATAATCATAAACTGGAATGTCGATTGCTTTCCATTCAAGCAAATCATGCAATTGTTCAACTAAAAGGTCTGTATCCAATGAATTCGGGTGGTCGTAGTTGACCTTTGTCCGTTCGTCAAATGGAACGTCGTCCTGACTCTTGTAGTATGCGTCCTCTTGGATCATTGCAAGTGAATGACCGTGAAGTTGTTCAAGAATTGCATTTGAAACGGTCGTTTTACCGCTTCCTGAACCACCTGTAACCCCAATAATTACCGGACGATGTTTCTTTTCGTTGTTTGTCATTCCAAATTCCTCGACTTCCTATTTTTCGTATCCGTTTGCTTTTTGAACTTTACTTACATTTTCTTGATGCTGCTGATATGACTTGGTGTAGTAGATCTTTCCCGTCTTCATATTAGCAACAAAGTACAGGTATCCCTTATCCCGGTCTTTTGGATAAAGAACCGCCTTGACCGCATTTATTGGCGGATTGTTGACTGGTCCTGGTCCTAAGCCGTTATTTTGATACAGGTTGTACGGTGAATTGACCTTTAAGTCATTATATGAAATATTTTGTTGATGCTTGCCTAATGCATATGACACTGATACATCCGTTTGTAATTTCATATTCTTTTGGAGCCGGTTTTCAAATACCCCGGCGATCATTTCCAAACTATCTTGGTTTGTTCCTTCACCTTGAACAAGGGAAGCCAATGTCAACGCTTGCTGAACTGACATATGGTCATCCTTAATCTTTTGATAGTATGGTTGCATTTCTTGGTTTTCCTTAGCAACCATTTGTTCAACTAATTGCTTCAACGTTTCATTTTTTGAAACTGAGTACGTTGCCGGATATAAATAACCTTCAAGTTGATATTTAACATTCTTAGCTCCCACTGCCGATGAAAGTAAATCAGGATACTTTTTCTTTAATTCATTTAAGAATTGCTGATCATTCAACAAATTCAAAAAGTCTTGCTTTTTGAATTTTGTATTCTTTTGAATCACGTCACCGATTTGATCAGCCGTGACCCCTTCGCGCACCAAAACTTTGCCTGAACCGATTGGGGTACTTGAACCGCCTTTTTGCAGTTCAGTTGCGATCTGCGCCAAAGTCATTGACGGTTTAAAATCATAGTAGCCAGCTTTAAATGCTGCCAGTTGTTTTGATTTAACATAGTAATTGAAGACGAAACCACTGCGGATAACGCCTTTCTTTTGTAAGATATCACCAATTTGTTTGTCTGTACTTCCAATCGGGACCTTAACTTCAATTGATTCATTTGAAGTTGGATCAAGCGGTTTGAGCGAACGTTGAACATACCGGTAACCTAAGAAACAGAAAAAGAGAATCACAACGACCAGCACGCCGATCGTCCAGTGAATGATTCGTTTCGCTGAACTCGGAGCTTCCTTGGCAACGTGGGAAGTGGACTTCGTCTTCGCCGTTTCAACCCGTGATGGCGTGGTTGTTGATTGTTTCTTTTCCGCCTTTGAGTTTGATTCTGGTTGATGTTGTTGGTTATCTTGAGTCAAAATATTCCTCCTAAAGATTTTGCTTGAATCAAGCTAAAGTCTTATGCTTAATCAATTACCGAACTGTAACTTCAAGTTCTTCTTGAAGCTTCTTAACAACCTTATCAAATGCTTGGTTAATTTCATCATCGCTCAAGGTTCCTTCACTGTTACGGTATACAAGCGTATAAGCAAGTGACTTGAACCCGTCGTCGATTTTTTCGCCTTGATACAAATCAAAAAGCTTGATATCAGCTAAGAACCGGCCGCCATTTTGCTTGATTGATTCAACGATTTGATCATTCGTAATTTCATTTGGAACAAGCAACGCAATATCACGGGTGACTTCTGGATACTTCGAAACTGGAACGTATGTTTCAGCATTCTTTGGCAAGGCGATCAGTTTTTGCAAGTCTAATTCAAAGACGTAAGTTGGTTTGATCTTCAATTCTTTAGCAAGACTTGGGTGAACTTCCCCAATCAAGCCGACCAATTCGTCATTGACATAGATCTTAGCTGTCCGCCCTGGATGCATTTCTTTATATTCAGCGGTTGCTTCATAGCGAATGCCATCCGTAATTCCAAGAGAACTCATCAAGTACTCAACGATTCCCTTTGTTAAGTAGAAATCAACCGGCTTCTTGGCATCATGCCATGTGGCTTCATGGAATAATCCAGTTAATGCCCCAGCAATGTGTTCGATGTCATTTGGCCGTTCCGCATCCTTTTCCCGTAAGAAGACACGTCCTTGTTCGTACAACGCAACGTCATTGACTTTCCGAGCTTGGTTGTATGACACATCATCTAATAAGCCGCTGATCAAGTTCATCCGCAATGTTGTGTGATCTGAACTCATCGGGAAGTCTAATTGCGTCATTTCAGCTTCATCGAGCATAAAGCGTTTAGCCTTTAATTCGGTTGTCAAACCATATGAAATTGCTTGACTCAATCCCGCACTTTCAAGAATTGCGCGTGCGTCCCGGATAATCTTTTGCGCTTTTGTATAATGGCCTTCCGTTAACGGCATGGTTGGCAATGTTGTTGGAATATTGTCGTAGCCGTAGATCCGGGCAACTTCTTCAATTAAGTCGGCTTGGATCGCAATATCCCAGCGACGTGGCGGCACACTGACCGTTAATGTACCGGTTTCATCCTTAGCAACCCTAAATCCGAGTTGTTCAAAAATCCCAACGATTGCTTCATCCGTCAAATCGGTTCCTAAAACCTTATTGATCCGTTCCGGCATGATTTCAACATCCACGTTTTCAGGATAAACATGGTTGATTTCCAATGTTCCGCTAACAACTTGACCATCACCAAATTCAGCAATCATTTGGGCAGCAGCATCCAATGCTTCTTGAACCGTTGCAACGTTGATTCCGCGTTCAAACCGTTGGGATGCTTCTGAATGCAAGTTTTCACGCCGAGCAGTCTTCCGAATCTTTGATGAATTGAAAACAGCAGCTTCCAAAACAACGGTTTGCGTATTATCAGAAACTTCGGTGTTTTCGCCACCCATTACGCCGGCAAGCGCAATTGCACGATCACCGTCAGCAATCACTAAGTCCGTTGCCTTTAATTCGCGTTCTTCACCATCAAGGGTCGTCAATTTTTCGCCTTCATTGGCTAAGCGTACCGTTAACTTCTTGGAGTCAAACTTATCATAATCAAAGGCATGCAATGGTTGACCGTAATCCATCAAAATGTAGTTAGTAACGTCAACCACGTTATTGATTGGCCGAATACCGGCATTCCATAACCGTTTTTGCATCCACATTGGACTTGGCTTGATCGTCACATTCTTGACCATCCGTAATTTATATGGTGCAACTAACTCTTGATCAGCATCTTCAAGGCTTAATACGTCTTCAATCTTTGAAGATGCGTCTTCCTTAACTGTTGGGTGCTGAAGAGAAACTTCACGATCGTAGATTGCTGCTACTTCATGAGCAACTCCGCGCATGCTTAACATGTCGCCGCGGTTGGGCGTGATGTCAACATCAATGATGCTTTCATCCATTCCAAGGTAATCCCAAACTGGTTCGCCCGGAACAGCATCTTCTGGTAAAACGTAAATTCCATCAGCAAATTCCTTTGGCACAACTGCATCTGGGAAACCAATTTCTTGCAAACCGCAAATCATTCCCATTGAAAGTTCGCCACGCATCTTACTCTTCTTGATCTTGATGTGCCCAGCGATCCATGAATTTGGTAATGCAACAATTACATTTTGCCCCGCAGCAACATTTGGTGCCCCGCAGACGATTTGATATGGTTCTTCATCGCCGACATCGACTTGGCAAATGTGCAGGTGATCTGAATTCGGATGTGGCACACATTCTAAGATATGACCAACAACAATTTTCTTTTGACCGTCTGCGCGCCGAGAAACGCCATCAACTTCAACGGCTGTGCGTTCAATCTTTTCGCCGAGTTCTTCTGGTTTTAAATCATCAACTTTAACGTATTCATTAAGCCATTTTGTTGAAACTTTCATTGATTAACACCCTCCTAACCTTTCTGTGAGAATTGATTTAAGAAGCGCATGTCATTCAAGTAGAATTCCCGAATGTCATCAACGCCGTACTTCAACATTGCAAACCGATCTGGGCCCAATCCAAAGGCAAATCCGCCATAAACTTCCGGATCCACGCCAGCCATCTTCAAAACGTTCGGGTGAACCATGCCGGCGCCTAGTACTTCGATCCAGCCGCTGTTCTTGCATACGGTACACCCTTTGCCGCCGCACTTAAAGCATGAAACATCCACTTCGGCAGATGGTTCAGTAAATGGGAAGTAACTTGGACGTAACCGAATTTCACGGTCTTCGCCAAAGATCGTCTTCGCAACTAATTCCAATGTTCCCTTTAAGTCGGCCATCGTGATGTTCTTATCAACCACTAATCCTTCAACTTGGTGGAATTGGTGAGAGTGCGTTGCGTCATCAGTATCCCGCCGGTAAACTTTCCCAGGTGAGATCATCTTTAATGGACCCTTTGAAAAGTCATGCTTTTCCAATGTCCGGGCTTGAACCGGTGATGTTTGGGTCCGCATTAACGTCTTCTTTGTAATGTAGAATGTGTCTTGCATATCACGTGCTGGGTGATCCGGCGGCAAGTTCAGCATTTCAAAGTTATAGTGATCTTCTTCGACTTCAGGTCCTTCAATAATTTGGAATCCAAGGCCTAAGAATAACTTTTCAATTTCATCGATGATTTGGGCAAGCACGTGCGGCTGACCAGCCTTTACCGGAACTCCTGGTAACGTAACATCGATTTTTTCAGCTTCAAGCTTCTTTGCTGTCTTTTCAATTTCAAGTTCATTTAACCGATCCACAATCGCATTTGCCAATGCATCGCGCACCTTGTTAGCTAAAGCTCCGACTTTTGGCCGTTCTTCCTTGTCTAAATCACGCATTCCGCGCAAAACTTCCGTAATCGGACCTTTTTTTCCAAGATACTTGACCCGAATATCGTTAACTGCTTTAGTATCATTGGCAGCTTTGATGGCTGCTAACCCTTCAGTTTGTAATTCTTCAAGGCGATCTTGTAAATTCATATGTTTCATTCCTTTCTCAACCACAATCTGCGTAAAAAGAAAAGCCCCATCCCTCAAAAAGGGACGAGGCTTCGCGGTACCACCCTTGTTTTGCCGCTTATCTCCTTTTCCAAAATAAGCAAGCAACACTCACTAAGTCAGATAACGGCCTAACACCGGGCTACCTTCGTCATTTCCCAGTAACCACTCAGGAAGTGAATTCAGTCACGGACGCATTAAACCATTCACACTATCTGGTTCTCACTGAAATTAATCCATTGACTTACTAATTTCCGTCTACGCTTTTCTAACTAGATAGTTTACCGTGAAACCGGCATTTCGTCAAGGTTAATCTTGATGACAATCCGCAAGTGAATACCATTTATCGGCCCACGTATGAATTGCATCCATCACGTCTTTCAGGTCGCTTCCGCGGTCCGTTAATTCGTACACGCTATGCGCTGAATCAGGCGCTGTGTGTTTGATCAATCCTTCATTCTCAAGTTCGCGCAACCGTTCAACCAAAACACGATCGCTGCATTTCTTAACCTTGCTTGAAATATCCTTAAACCGTTGCGGACCTTCGCATAACAATACTTCAATAATCAAGCCGTTCCATTTCCGGCCGAGAATGCTGAAGGTCTTGCTGAATTTTGGACAAAGATTAAATTTACCATTACAGTCTGCCATTTATTTTTCACCCTTTAAAAAGAGGCTATGATATTCATCATGGCCTCTTGAATGTTTTTGGATTCCAACCACAATTAAGTGTTTTATCGCACCTTTTTACTGTGATTATTTTACACTATAACCTTACTTTTGCAAAGTAAATTAATATGCTGACCGCACCATCCGTTCAACCTTATCAACAAGGTGATGGCTGTACTCATCAACCGCTGAGATCTTATCAACGGCCGTCACAATAAACCCTTCCGGATACTTCGGAGGAATCAGGGTTGCACCCCACATGTGCTTGATAATAATGTCTTTTTCTTTGACAGTTAAAGTCGTAATTTTTTCAGCATTGCGCACGGCTACTCGCGGGTGAATCCAAGCGTGCGTTCCAAGATTGAACTTGGTATCACGCCAATCATAGTAGAATAAATCATGCAGTAATCCAGCCCGGGCAACTGCCCGAGCATCGAGATTCATCTTTTTGGCAATCTTGTACGATTCATATGATACCGTGATCACATGATCAAGACGCGTGCAAAAATGATGCTGTTCGTATTCAGATAATTTTTGAACTTCCGGCTTGACTAATAAATTTCCAACGTAACTCATGTATTCCGCATCATTACGCCATTCGTTTTCTTTCATAGTGCCTCACGATCTTTTCATTAAGTTCTTACGATCCATATGCTAATGGGCTTGGTTTCAAAAAGCAAACGTTATAACCGAATTGTATCAATAACTTAACAATCTTAAATAAGATTAATTTGCTTTAAGCTGGAACATCAAAACGCCGGCCGCAACTGCCACGTTCAACGATTCGGCTTTTCCGATAATCGGAATGTAAAGGTTCAATGATGTTTGTTTCAAAAGATCCTTGTTCATCCCGTTACCTTCATTCCCCATGATCAATGCAAAATCGGCGTGCTTGCCGACCTGATCATATGGCCGCGCATCCGGATTCAATTCGGTTCCAAAAACCGGTTTGTTTTGCGCTTTGAAGGCCTTGATCCATGGTTCAAGCGGGGCCGTGACCATCTTCAAGTGGAACTGACTGCCTTGCATTGAACGCACAATCTTGGGATTGTAAACGTCAGCGGTCCCATCGCCAAAAACAATCCCGCTAAAGCCGGCTGCATCCGCCGTCCGCACCATCGTTCCAATGTTGCCGGGATCTTGAACGTTATCCATGAAAAGCCATGCGCCGGTAACGTCTTCCGGTTCGATTTCTTGTTGTTCCGGAATCTTGATCACAGCCATAACGCCTTGCGGATGCTTCGTGTCGCTTAAATGCTTGACCACGTTATCCGTAATTTGAATCAAATCTGCACCTTCCGGAACTTCGATTTCCTGCAAATGCTTAAAATCCGGTTGAACCATGATCGTTTCGATCGGTTCATGCGTCCGAATCGCTTCCTTAACTAAGTGCCAACCGTCAAGCAAATACTTGCCCTGCTTCAAGCGGCCCTTCTTCGTATTCAACTTTGACCATGCTTTAACTTGTGAATTGTTAACTGATGTAATAATCTTCAATTTTGTTTTGATCTCCTCGATGTAAAAATT
>DWVG01000096.1 GCA_019120355.1 Candidatus Ligilactobacillus faecavium | reverse complement strand
CGCACATTAAGAATTGAAAATCATTGGACTATGGAAAATGTAGCTACTTTTATTGGTGCAGGCAGTAAATCAACCGTTAATAGTTGGGAAAGAGGACAGGCAGTTCCTAGCGATAAAAATTTAGAAAAATTAGCAATTCTATTTCGAATAAGCCGCTATGAATTGATTAACGCAGGGAAAGTTAATTATTTATCGCGAATAAAAGAACTAAGAATTGAGAGAGATTTAACTCTTGATGAAATGTCAAAACAGTTGGGAATAGGAAGAGCAACCATTAATAATTATGAGGTTGGTAGAAGCGAGCCTAATATATCAACACTAATTAAATTAGCAGAGTATTTTGATGTATCAATCGACTATCTAGTAGGGAGGAGTGATAAGCGATGAGTGAAGAAATGCAGCCACATTACTACATGAATATACCTGCTTTTGTTTGGGACGATAAAGACTTATTGAGAAAACCGAAAGCGATTTTGCTATATGGTCACATTTCGACATTAGCAAATAAAAAAGGCTATTGTTGGGCAACAAATGAGTATTTCGGAAAAAGGTTAGGAATATCAAAGCAAAGTGTTGTTAATTACATCAATTTACTTGTCTGTAAAGGATATATCAAGCGGACAATTAAATACAAAAAGGAAACGAAACAGGTTGAAAAGAGATTTCTTTCAATTTGTACCACCCCTGGTATCGCAGATTGTACCACCCCTAGTATAAATGATGACACTACCCCTGGTATCACAGATTGTACGGATAATAATACAAGAAATAATAATACAAGTATTAATAATAAAAAGAATATATTGTCGAGTTCGCACTCGACCGCAGCTCATGAAATCGTTGATTATTTGAATTCAAAGATTGGAACTCATTATCGAGCAACTACTCGGAAAACTCAATCGCTGATTAAAGCTCGTATGAATGAAGGCTTTACTGTTGATGATTTCAAAATCGTTATCGATAACAAGGCAACTGAATGGAGTAAGGACGAACGTATGAGTAAGTACCTAAGACCTGAAACATTGTTTGGTACAAAGTTTGAAAGTTATCTGAACCAACAAAGCAGAGTTGGAAAAGCCGAACCGGTTAATGATTTCAACTTTGATTAGGAAGGAGTAAACATGCAGAATGCTTTTGCTAACTTAGCAGGAAAAAAGATTGTTGACCCGAAAACAGGGAATGAATATCAGATACCTATTTTAACAAGAGAACAAGGACTTGCTGCTTCCAAAGCAAAAGAACAGGAACAGGTTAATAGGTATCTTAAACGACTGCCTGAACAGTTTGTCAGGGAAAATTCAATGCTTAATGAGTATGACGTATTAGAACGCAGTTTCGGAAAACTTGAAAGAGTATCTGATGAATTTGTTGAAATCACAAAGCAAGTTAAACAAATTGCGGAAGATTTCAAAGCCGGCAAACGATATAACGTGTTATTTCAAGGAAAACAAGGGCGAGGGAAAACAACCCTTGCAGCGTGTTTGATTAATGACGTTGTTCACAACAGCAAAAAACCAACGATGTGCGCCATTGTAAACGCAACGAAAATTGGAAACTTAGTTAATACCTATGATGACGCTAGGGCAGAAAAAGAACGTAAGAAATCAGATTTTGAAGTATTTATCAAACGTTTCAAAGAAAAATGCGACATCTTAGTGATTGATGATTTAGGGAAAGAAGCTAATTTGCAAACCGAAGAACGGGAAGCAAATAACTTAATTCAAAGCGCATGGTACAGAATTGCGGATATTTCGTTGAGAAAAAACAAGGCTGTGGTAATCACAAGTAATTTTTCAACTGCTGAATTAAATCACATGTATAATTCAGCAACCTTAAGTCGTTTGTTTATGGGAGCAAGAAATCACAGTATCACATTTAATGGAGAACGCATTGGAGATTACAGACAGAGGACTGAGGCATAAGACATGATAGAAGATTTTGATAAATGGGCTAGTATCTCGGAAAACAGAGACTTGTTGTACGAAATCTTAGATAAAGAATACCCAGAATTAAAGGAGGAGTAAACATGATAGGACTTGAACAACAACTTGAAATCCTTGACAGTGCTTTGGAAGAAGCTAACACACAAGATCAATTTGTTCAGTTAATTCAAACTGCAACAATGACGCTTCAAAAAGCGATTGACGTTTCAAAGTTTGAATTCGTTGACGGAACTGACGAAAAGCATTTTGAAAGTCAGCTTTCGCCAATCATTAAGCAAATTGATGATATGTACGATTGGGCGATTGGAAAAATGAAACCCTAAATGGAGATGAGACGATGAAAGCCGAAGATCGAAAGCAAATCATGCTTTTTAAAAAGAGTATTGATGAACATATGCAAGATTTTGAACAAGACATTGATTCGCCGGTTAATGCGTATGATGACGCATGTAAGGCAAAAATGGCAATCAACGAAATGATTCATCTATTTAGACTTCAGGGATATGTTGAAGATTGATCTAGAACAGTTTAGGCGGTGCAACTCCGCCACTAGATGTTGCCGCACGCTGTCAGAGCGGCGAAAAGAACCTTGGTCCTATTTCACCTCTTAATTGGTTTTAGAAAAGATATACATGCACGTTTAATTAATCTGACAGAGTCCTGTATGGCTTCCGAAGTTCGAGTCTTCGGCAGGGCTTTGCAGCCTTTGAGATACGGGCTGCTAAATAAATATTAGGAGATGAGAAATCTCCATAAAAAAGTCTTTCAAAAGTATCTCATACCCCTATAACTATTCACGATTTGCTGACTGTCAAAGGTTAGCAAACCATTGCGGTTTATGGTTTCACCGCAAAATAAATAAAGACCAGTTTAATACAACGTGGTTATGGAATGCAGCCACAATTAAAAATATACAGAAAAGAGATGGAAGATCTCCTTTAAGTGCTTATTCTTATTGCATTCCACAACGGATATTGGGTCATCAACCTTTAAGCCGGCAGAGTGTTTAGGAGTGCGAATAGTCTGCAAGAAATGAAATTGAAAAGATGAAAGTGAAGTGAAAAAGCAACTCTTATTCAATATTAATCAGCACTCAAGCGACAATTTAATAAACTTTCAAAATGATACGAGAGTCTGCTAGTTGTCAAAGGCTAGCAGATTATACCACGAGAAACACTGCAAACAGAATAGTTTCAAGTGGGAACAAATTTATATAGAAAGTAGGAATCTTTCTTTCTATTATTAAACAACTTCTGTTTGCAAACTTTCTGACATGTTGTTTTTAACTTTGTGGTGGATATTTTCACCGTACAGGCGCTTTAAAAGAAATGGGGTGTATTTACATTGAAATGAGATAAAAGCTCTTAGAAACGAAAATAGCACGAAATTAAATTAGCTCTTTGAAAAATGAATAACGCAAAATTAACAACTTACCTTATGATTTTTCGCTATTCGCTTTTCAATTTCCTTTGTAAAAAATTTATAAACTTCCACGGCTTAGCAGCTTTCGCAGGCTGTTAAGTCATTGCTCCTCGGACTTGGGAGCATAGGTATTACGACTTTGTGATTCTTTGAGATGAGCAAACGTAAATCAGGATTCAAAGTAATTGACCAACTATCGAAAAGCCACATCGGTATGATCACGGTTCGACTCCGTGAGTGGCTGTTATCCGGATAAAAATTCTAAATTATGGAATGGTAAATGTGGACACGAAAGAATTTAGGAGGTTAAGCGCGATGAAAATTAATATTGGTAGATTGACTGAGATTCTCAACCGTAAAACTGTTTTAATGGGAAGTGTACAAAAAGCTCAAGTCGATACAATTGATGACGACTTAAATCTATACGTTAACAATAACAAAGTACCGGTTGCATTTTTTCACGATTGTGACCCTAACAGATTTGAGATTAACAGAGTGCCTAATGCAAAAAGTTCAGATGACGGTGACCTTATCAAAAGTGGTTTACTGACAGAATTCTACAAAGCTGGTGTGGAGGTGCTGCAAGAATACCAAGACGGTAGAAGGTTCAAAGTTGATATTCTGAATGGCAAATATCGCAACCCGTGGTATGCAAACCCTCAAAAATATCTAGGAATTTCATGGAATGCAGATACGAAAAGATATGATATTGGTTTTGGGAATGGCGAACGTGGTGAAATGTTTCGCTTTGAACTCTCAGCAAAGGAAATTGAAAAATTGAAGAAAGATAAAGATTTAGCTATTGATTGGGACAAGGTACGACTGGAGGAAGTGGAATAATGGAATTTACAGCAGAAGACCAATACATCGTTCAAGCATTGGCGGCACATTTGAATACTAAATATGGTGGAGCATATCTAATCGCTGGAAACGATAAGCAAACGATGATCGTAAATAACGGTTTTCCCGAGGAAGCCGTTGTTGATAGCTTGTTAAACGTTATCGAAAAAATTCAAGGCGACGATGAAAAAGAAATGACTTCAAAATATGGTTTAAAAAATAGCGATAACGACTTATTGGATTCGGTTAAAGAATTTATCGATGACGCTAATAAAAATTTGAAAGGACTCGATATTCGAGCATTAAAGAATAATCTTGAATGCTTGGAAGGTGTTATTGAAGACATTGAATCAGAGAAAGCGAGCGAAGAATAATGGATTTTTCAAAAGCAGAATTAAAACAATTGATTAGTAACGATTTCAAAAATTACGAAGTAGCTTATGAGGTGCAAGGCAGTTGGTTTGGTATGAATGTAAATGATCACTTTTTAAAACTTGTCAATAAAGATACTGATAAGCGTATTTGTCTTTTTGATATTGACGATAAAGAATTCTCTGCAAATCCATATGGAGATGATTTCGATAATGAGTTGGAAGCAATCAAGGATTTTGAACAGAGAGTTTTAGCTTTGGTTTCTAAGAAAGAGCATGAACAAAAAATTCAATCTAGGTTAGATAAGTCAGTTAGCAAGCTAAATAAAGTGTTCAAAGAATATTTGAATGCATTGAATGAGGTGGAATGATGAATAATCGTTGGAGAAGAATTGTTAAACACACTGGAACAGAATTGGTTGTTCCAACTTGCTTACATCATAGAAAAATGATAATTGACGGTCAAGATTACATTACAGCATGTTTCGGATTAGAAGCACCTAGTTTGTTAACAGGAGAAATTATCACATATTGCAAGAGTGGAACTATCAATGGTCCTACACCAAAATTCAGGAAAGGAAAGAAACATTATGCAATTAACAGAATCTATAAAAAAGATTAACAAACGTTTGTTGTACTTTTGCAAGCATCATATCAATGAATCAACTTTCAAAATGAAATGGAAATTAGATGGTGCTATTTATGTAAAGTATCGTTCGCTTAAAGCGCAAAACAAGAAAGAAGCGTTGCAAGATTCTATTGCTAAGGCCATTGTTTCTCTTGTGAAAATCTTAAAGGAAAACAGTGACAATCCTACACAAGAAGAAGTGCTAGAACCATTTAAGATTGCAGTAGCAAGAGAATTTGGTGTTACTAAAGAAGAATATTACGGAAAGAAGGAAAAACGTGAGCAAAAGAAATAAAAAGCGTAGCGTATTGAAGAAACGTAAACGGAGAATGAACTACAACGGAATCAAAGCTGGACAAAACGTTATGTTTAATGAAAGCAAATATAAAGTAGTGGCTTTGAAGAAAGGTGCAGCATTAATGCTTGATAACGGACAAATAGTTTTAGCAAAGGAGTGTGAACGTCTTGAATGAAACGACACTCTATTTCATCACGAATGACAATCATGTTAAGACTTTGAATCGCCGAAATAAGGATATGTTATACAAAGATACACAGAATAATTTTTTTTAAATCAATCTTGACGTCAAATGGTATGACATCGACTCAGAAACGTGGTCATATATCGTGGAGTGGACATCATGGCATTAGTGATTTCAATTATTTTTGAATTTATCTTGTTTATCGCTATTATTTGCATAAAAAAATAACGCCAACACGGCGTCACTCCAATAAAATCAACAACATTATTATAACAGATGGAGATGACGCATTGTGGATTTATTACTGGATATTGATAATATTGATTACAAAAAGACCGCTTTAAATGTTCAAGATTTCTTAGACCATAAATTACCGCATATTTTAAGATTGGCAAATGAAAGCCCAGCAAGTTTAAAATCACCTGTTATCTCGGATATGCCAATTAATCATGACGGATCTAATCACAATGAAGATAAGATTGTTAAGTATATCGCTGCCAAGAATTTAATTAACGGAGTTTCTAAGGCTTTTCAAGGTTGCTCTAAGACGTCATTTCAAATTTTAAAGAGTAAATACATTGACGGCTTACAAGATTGGCAAGTAGAGCAATTGATGTATTGTTCACATTCAACATATTTTAAACTGCGTGATAAAGCGTATAATGAGTTTGCGGATTGTTTTGAGTTGCAAAAAGGGTGTCAAGACTTGCATGTATGCAATTGACTTTTTGTTAAATCTATCAGAGAATTATGTTTGAATTTTATTTTTAAATTACCATAAAGATTAAAGAGGAAAGATTATGCAAATACGAAATTTAGGACCTATAAAGGATCTTGAAATAGATTTAAATAAAATGAATGTCTTTGTTGGAGAAAATGGAGTTGGAAAGACTATTGCGGCATATGCAATATATTTGTTTTTTGATTGGTTTAATAAAATTTTTCTAGTAAATAATTTAATTAATCATGAGGAAATTAAAGATTTAATTTTAGGAAAAAAAAAGTCGATATCATTTGATATTAGTGAATTAGAAAATGAAATAGTAAATCAGGCTTCAAGGCAGTTTAATGCGCTTCCTTTTGACTATTTTGATAATTTTTTTAATCATACAAGTATTTATACAAATGAAAGTGAAATTAAAGTTACATCGGATGATATTAGAGCTTTCGAAATTTCTAAGAGCTTAAGGCATGGTTGGTATTATTCATGGAATTATATAGAAAGTAAAGGAAATGCTTTTAGCGAACAGTTAGTAAATACGGAAAATACAAGCGGACGTAAAGATGGAAACGAGATTTTGGCTACTCCAGATAATGATAAAATAGAGTTAAAGTATATAGTTAGAGCTGCATCTAATAATATAGACTATGTAGATCAATTAAATGAGTTTGAGAAAAATGTTAAAGATGCAATTCAAATTATTAATTTAAGCATACAGAATGTATTATTTAGAGCAACTGCACCATATGATCCTATTTATTTACCCGCAGAACGACTAGGAATAAATGTTTTTATAAATGATTTAAATGTAAATAGGTTAAACATTTCAGTTGGGTTGTCAAATCCTTCGGATAGTCAAAATAATAATTTTAAAAAATATGTTTCACCAATTGAACATTATATTGGTTTTGTTAATAACAGTATGAGAAATGTTAATAGACATATAAAAGAACTAGATAATAGTAAACTAATTAATAAGTTGATTCCAGGAAATTTCATGTACGATGAAGAGCATAATATTTTTGGTTATCAATTGCCTGGAATTGACGGTAGATCAAAGGTAATAGATTTTGAAATGCTTTCAAGTTCCTTAAAGTCCATTTTTGGGTTTGATTTATTTTTAAAATCTAATCCAGAAGGTAAATGGTTATTTTTTGATGAGCCTGAAATGAATTTTCATCCAGAAAATCAAAAAACTATTGCAGATTTACTTTTTAAATTAATGAAAAAAAATATTAAGTTTGTCATATCTACGCATAGTGATTATTTTGTTAAAGAATTAATTAACTGTGTTTTGAAAGATAAATTAAATGGACAAGAAAATAATGAAATTAATGTTTATGAATTCAAAGACGGAACTGCTACTAAGATAAACAATATATTTGATATAGATGAATCTGTTGATAATTTTGATAACACAACACGAAAAATTAATGATGAATATTATGATATTGTTGATGAGTTAGAAGACAGAAGGTGCAAAGATAATGGATAGCCTCCTTAGTAAATTTAAAAGTTATCAAGGAGAATGGTATACATATAAAGAAGCGGGTGTTAAAGAAACGGAAGAAATAATCCTTGAGGATAAGGACTATACATTAAATTTAAGACTTGACATCTTGGGTGAAGACGTGGTTTATTTTCGCTTAGAAGATTATAAAGAATATTTTCTTGGAAATAAACGCAGAGGGCCGCAAGAATGTGATTTAACTTTACTAGAAGGCAATAAGGTTTATCAAATTGAAATAAAGGATGTTAATAAATCAAATGCTAATTCATGTTTTGAAGAAGCTAATAAACAACTCATTAATAGTGATAATATATTGCGTTTTATTTTATGGTTTGTTGACCCAGCAGATGAGTGCGGTTTAAAAAATTTTAATTCTGAACATATCATAGTACACATAAGAAAGCAAAGAGAGTCTCTAGAGCGGGGAATTTGTTATGAAGATAATAGTGAATATAAGGTTGTGAGAATTCCAATAAGTAGAAGACAAAAGTACGGAACTCACAATCTTAGGAAAATCATTAAGAATGCAAAGCATCCCCATTTGCGTGATGGTTATTACACAATGTAATGAAAATAAGCGATAGCGAAATGCTACCGCTTTTTATTTAATAAAAAAATTATCAAATTAAACAATCACAATACAAATCGAAAACAATTCTCGAACACTGCTCAAACTCCTAAGATGTTATTATGATATTGTCGAAAGATGAGGCGAAGCGAATGAGAAATACGAAACGTTTCGGCAAAGTTAGAACGAGCGAAGAGTATCTCATGCTTTGCCGGTTAGAGAAAGAGATTAAACTCAACAAAAAGAATAAGAAACGTAGGCGGTACACACAAGACGTGCCGCCTATTTCTTTAAGGAGTTCAAAATGAGTTTGTTAGACCAAATTAAAATGATGAGTACGGTAACCGATGAAGTTATTGTTTCGTTTTCCATGGGTAAAGACTCAATCGTTGTTTTAGATTTGGCGATGAAGTATTTCAAAAAAGTTCACGCTTTCTATATGTATATGGTTCCTGATTTAGAATTTCAGGAACGAGCATTGAAGAAATATGAGCAGATTTACAACATCAAAATTGAACGAGTGCCACATTTTGAAACGTCAGAGTTTTACCGATATGGCAGTTTTAGAGAAGCTGATTATTTTGTTCCAAAGGTAACTATCAATGATGTTTACGAACATGTTCGAGATTTGTTTGACTGTTATTGGATAGCAGGCGGAGAACGTAAAGCGGATAGCATTTTCCGAAATGGAATGATTAACAAGTCAACCAGCTTAGACGTTAAGCGTGGAAGAATGTATCCATTAGCGTACTGGAAGAAAGCTGATGTTTTGCGGTACATCAAATTGAATAAGTGTTATATGCCGAGATTCTATAAAGAACTCGGCTTTTCTTTGCACTCGTTAGCAGGTAAAGAGTTGTATCAGCTCAAGCAGGTTTACCCTGATGATTACAAACGAGTTTTGAAATTTTTTCCGGAGGCACAAGCGGGAGTTTTGCAATATGAAGCGTACAAGAAAGGGAGTGAATAACGTTGAGTAAATTCAAAAAGTACGACGGTGGTTTTTTCCAAATGTCGCCAGTAGACGACGGAAAAATTAGATATATGAACACCGGTTCGACACTTCAAGACGGGTTAGACGGGCGCCGTTATACGTTCGTTTCTAACCACAAAGGGAAAGACGGAAAAGTAACAAAAAATTTTACAACCGTTGACACTTATGGACGCGGCAAAAAAGCTACTGTGACAATTCAACGAAGAGGAGCTAGCGGCAGCGATTTTATGCAAGCAAGCGGGAAGCATTCAAGAGAAATCGTTCAGAGACTCAAACAACGAGGTGGAAATAAATTAGGAAAAGGTTTTGGAAATAAGCTACATGAAATTTTAGACCACGCCAAGGGTAAACGTTCTAGCTCTTCTCGCAAAGCAAAGTTTGGTTCAAGTGGAGGCTGATTATGAGTATTAAAAAAAGACCTGATGAAACGTTCAGAGAATACATTGAACGAAAAAAACGGAGCAAAAGCTACCAAAGCGACCAAAAAAGAATGCGAGCCAAAGAAATGAACCAAAAGAACTTATCAAAAGCTCGTTCGATTGCTGAGCGAATGGTAAGCGGAAAATACAAAGGTTCACACGCTATTGTTAAAGGCAATAAAGCGTTGGGTGTTCCTGATGTTCACGTTGTCCATAACAAAGAAGTTAATACAGCTATGCTTTCAAACGGGAAACTTGTTTCAGGGAGTCGACATGATGAAGACAGAAAAGGAATAAGCGTTGAAACTGTTTATAAGCACGGTGGAAGCATTATGCGCACAAAGTCCGATTATGCTCGTAACGCTTTGGCAAGTTCTAATTCAAAAACTGAAAGAATGCTTGCTTCTTCGTTTAAAAGCTCTCATAAGAAATTTGGTTCAAAATCTCATTTAGGTTCGAGTGGTGGTTAATATGGCAAAACAATTACAGCAATTTGAATTTGGAACACTAAAAAGAAGCCAAATCAAGTTTGCAACTTACAATCCGAGAGTTATTGATGACAGCAACCAAAAGAAGCTGATTAAAGTCATTCGAGAAAATGGCTTGGTTGAACCGTTAGTCGTTAATAAAAGAACAGGAAATACTTTGGTTTCAGGTCATCAACGTTTAACAGCAGCGGACAAGATTTACAAAAAAGATTATGACGTTCCGGTTTCACTCATTGACGTTGACGAAGAAACAGAAAAGAAATTGAATGTTCAACTCAATAACCCGTCAATGCAGGGTGAATGGGACTTATCCGCATTGGCTGACTTGGCAATTGATGACGGTATTTCTTTTGAAGATATGGGCTTTGACGCCGGAGAGATTGATTTAATGTTTGACGGAGAAATCGACATCAATGGAGAATTTAAAGACGACGAGCCCGACGAAGAGAAAGAAAAGACTGAAGAAGAAATCGAAAAAGAAAAAGCTGGTTTGGAAGAACTCAAGCAGCAAAAGAAGAAAGCACGGAAACAAATGCAGGAAGAAGATGTAATTGATTTCTATTGCAAAGTGGTGTTCCCAAGCAATGAAGCTAAACGAAAATTCTTTAAGAAAGCCAATATTCCGGCAAATGAAGAATACGTCACGATAGATCAATTAAAACGTGGCTTTGAAGATTAGAAAGGTGGTGGCAGTATGTGGCTCAAGGAATGTACAAAGAGTGGTTAAAGCCCGAAAATCTAATATTATTGCAAGGGTGGAAACGTGACGGACTGACTGATGAGCAAATTGCAAAGAATATCGGTGTTAATGTTAGGACGCTTTGGAAGTGGAAAGCGAAATACGGGCAGATTCAACAGGCATTAAAAGTAGGTAAACAACAAGCCAATTTCATTGTCGAAAATAAACTGTTTGAAAAAGCTCGCAAGGGCAACACTACCGCCATGATTTTTTGGTTAAAGAATAATTGGCGTGATAAGTATAACGATAGTCAATTATCCGTTGAAGAACGTGACCAAGCTAAGCAACGTGCAAGAAAGCTCAAAGCAGAAGCCGACCTTGCAGAGTTTCAAGCCAAATCGGTTGCTGATCCTGATTCAATTGAAGATAAAACAATCATCATTGATGATATAACGAAGGAGTCTGACGATGGGAAAGACGATTAAACTAAGCGACAACGTTAATCCGCATTTTTATAAGATGTGGAACACGAAAAAGCCGTATATCATCGCTAAAGGTGGGCGTGGTTCGTTTAAGTCATCGGTTATCAGCCTTAAACTGCTTACAATGATGAAGAAAGAAATCATTCAAAATCATCAAGCAAATGTGGTTTGTATTCGTGAAAACCAAAGTAACTTGCGTGATAGCGTTTATCGACAAATTGAAATGGCAATGGACTGGTTAGATTGTCGTGATGAGTTCCAATTTAAAGTTAATCCATTGTCAATCGTTCATCGGCGGACAGGTTCAGCGTTTTATTTTTATGGCGCTAATGATCCATACAAATTAAAGTCAAATACCGTGCCAAATATTATTGCTGTTTGGTATGAAGAAGCGGCAAATATGCGTTCGCCGGAAGTGTTTGACCAATCAAATCCAACTTTTATCCGTCACAAATCTGATTACGTTGATGACGTTAAAGTGTTTTATTCATACAACCCGCCAAGAAATGCTTACGCTTGGATTAATGAATGGATAGAGCAATGTTATCAAAACGAAGATTACTTTATTGACACGTCAACGTATCTCGATGATGAATTAGGTTTCACAACACCGCAACAACTAAGATTAATCGAGAATTACAAAAAGAACGATGAAGAATATTATCGTTGGCTGTATCTCGGCGAAGTTGTTGGACTTGGTACGAATATCTATAACATGAAGCTATTTCATGCTACGGACAACGTTCCACCAGAACAGATTAAAAAGCTGGTCTTTAGTTGCGATACAGGTTATGAAGTATCAGCAACGGCTTACCTGTGTTTAGCAATCACTTACGACAATGAAGTTTGCTTATTAGACACGTATTATTATGATCCAACCAAACACAGCCAAAAGAAAGCGCCAAGCGATTTGGCAAAAGATTTACACGAGTTTGAAGAACGCAATATGCAAAAATATCGCATTGATTACGTCCAACGCTTAGCGGATAGCGCCACGGCTGATTTTGCGTTGGATAATGAGTTTCAGAAACAATATGGCATTTACTTTGAACACGCACATAAAAAGCGCAAAGACGCCATGATTGGCTATGTACAGAACTTCCTAGCGACTGGGAAGTTTTTTTATTTGAATACCGAAAGCAATCAGATTTTTTTAGATGAGCATAAAAAATACCGATGGGACGAAAATACCATGCACGATGATATTCCAAAACCGATTAAAGAGCATGACCATACGTGTGACTGCTTGCAATATGCCATTTTAGAAAATCGGTTCGATTTGAATTTGATTTAAAGGAGGTGGAAACGTGCCAAAAGAATTAATGAGTATTACCGATGATCCGCGAATTAACGTTAATCCGGAAATGTACGACACGTATATCAAAGAGGCGTTAGTTTACTACAAAGGTAATTTCCCTAAGGTTAAGTATCGACCAAGCGTTGGGAATGATGGACGCCATGAATATATTAAAGAGCGTCCGTTTAACGCTTTGAACATGACAAAAGCAATGTGCCGCCGAATGGCGTCAATCATCTTTGGCAAAACAGCGGAATACAGTTTTGAAAATGAACAACTTGGTGTGTTTATTAATGACGTATTCCAGCAAAATCGGTTTAATGACAATCTTCAAGAAAAGCTTGAAAAGGCGATTGCGACCGGTGGTTTTGCTGTTCGTCCGTATGTTGAAAATGATGAGGTTAAAATTGCGTGGTGTGACGCTGACCAGTTCTATCCGCTTGAAAGTAATTCAAACGAAATTAAAGAATGCTGCATTGCGTCAACGACTGTTAAAGCTGGCGAAGAAAAGAACGAATACACGTATTACACGCTGTTGGAATTTCATCAATGGCAACAAGACGGAACATATACGATCACTAACGAATTGTACAAATCAGATAATGAGTCAACTGTTGGTGAACAAGTTCCACTTGATGAAGTATATGACGATTTGCAAGATGAAGTAGTATTTCATAATATCTCGCGCCCGTTGTTTGCCTATTTTAAAATGCCAAGCGCTAATAACAAGGTTTTGCGTTGCCCGTTAGGTTTAGGTATTGTTGCCAATAACAAAGACACGTTAGACAACATCAATTACACGCATGACGCCTTTATGTGGGATGTTAGAACTGGTAAGCGTACGGTTTTAGCGCCTGCGCAAATGATCGCATTTGATAAGAACCATAAACCGTCATTTGATGTTGATTCAGACGCTTTTGTTGCAGTCAATGCAAGCGCACAAGACTTTAAGCCAACTGAATTAAATTCAGATATTCGTGTTGAAGAATTTACGCAAACCATTAATTACTGGATTGCGGAGTTTGAAAGTGGTTGCGGTGTTTCAAATGGTACGTTTAGTTTTAACCCGCAAAGTGGTCTGCAAACTGCAACACAGGTTATCAGTGAAAATTCTCAGACGTATCAAACGCGGGAAAGTATCCTGACGAACCTTGATAAATGTATTACTGATCTAGCAACTGCAATTATTGAAATGGCGTTGACACCGGCATTATTTAACAATGGCGAAACACCATTACCGGCGGACTTGTTAAACTCAATTGATTTTGGAAATATCGGCTTATCAATTCATCACGATGATAGCGTGTTTGTTGACGCTAATACGCAGCGTGATGAAGATTTGAAAGTAGTTAATGCCGGAATCATGAGTAAGAAGACGTTCTTAATGCGTAATTACGGTATGAGTGAAGAACAAGCCGAACAGGAAATTCAGGAAATCAACAAAGAAAATGCCGAAAAGCCAATGCCAAAAATGACGGCACTTGATCAGGCGATGACCTCATTTGATGAGGACGAGGGTGATTAACCATGCTATCACGACAAGATTTAGATAGGCTCATCGACAAAATGGTTAAGCAATACGGCGACATTGAAACCGCATTGTTAAACCTAATCGCTGATTATCTTAAAAAAGGCGATATTGATTCGGTTGATGAGATTTACCAATGGCAAGCAGAACACACTGCCAACGCTGACGAATTGGCAGCAACCGCCGCTTTTATTGCTCAGCATTTTCAAGATAGTAATTTGAAAGATACCAAGGCAATGTTAGAGGCTAACGGACAACAGATTAGCGATGAGATTAACGCAGAGCTATCAAATTTAACGTCTAAGCACGTCAAAACACAATCAAGTGAAATTATCCACGATAACGTTACAACGGTGTCACAGGAGATTAAAACAGGCATGATGAACCTGATTAATCGAAACGTATCAAGTAACGCCTTAGCAGATATTTACAAGAACATCACTAATCAGTGCGTTACAGACGTGGTAAACGGTGGAAAAACACTTGAACGGGCGATTGATGACAATATTTATCAGCAAGTCGCCAAAGGTATTCCAACCGGTTTAGTGAATAAACGTGGTGCGGTGTTGTCGCTTGAAGGTTATTCAAGGCTTTGTATTCAAACTGCGGTTAATCGAACCTTTGAAGATATTCGCATGAATGCAATGAGCAATTACGGCGTAACGCTGGGGTTGTATTCAATGCACTTGGCAAGTCGGCAAGCATGTGCACCAATTCAACATCAAGTGATTAATTTAGTACCGCCCGAAAGTCCGGACTATAACGATAAGTACGACAGCTTATATAATCACGGATATGGCGAACCGGGAGGTGCAAGAGGTATTAATTGCAAGCACTACATCACGCCGTTTGTCGAAGGCGTAAGTAGTGTGCCTGATAGCCCGTTTCCTGATCTAACACCAGAGCAAGCGGTTAAGAATGGTCAAATTCAAGCAAAACAGCGTCAGTATGAGCGTGCAATTCGCCAAGCAAAGAAGCAGCTTACAATGGCGAAGCGTTTAGGCGATGAACAAGGTATTAATCGATTTAACCAGCTCATCAAGGGACGCCAGGCAAGGTTACGGCAATTAATTAAAGAAAATGATTTCTTATCACGGGACTATTCAAGAGAACAGATTAGGAGTTGATCGAATGTTTAATTTTGAATCAAAACAACCGGGCGGAAAGATACTACGAATTGATTTATCTAAGGTCACTTTAAGCGACGGGCAATCATTCAAAGTTGTTGAAAGTACGACAGAAATTTATGAACGTATTAATTTAAACACCTGTTTTATTAAACTTTTTGAATTCTATAACGTAGATCATATTAAGCCCTTATTAATTCGTACAAGCTTAATAAATACCGTAGAAAGCGACTATGCAAGTTATGTATGCAATGACGAAGAAAAATTGCATGAAATGGTAGATAAATACAACCAAACTATTAAATTAAATGGTACTAAACGTGGAAAAATTGACTATGAAAAATGAAATTCCGTGTCCTGAGCATGACACGTTAATAAACTGCTTATTTTTTATTCCAAAAACTCTATCGTGGCGAACACGTAAAACTCGTAGGAGGAACACATGGAAAGAAAAACATTAGAAGAAATGGGCTTAGATAAAGACCAAGTAAACACGATCATGGCTGAATTTGGTAAAAGCGTGAACGGATTAAAGGAACAAGTCGACACCTTAACTGCTGAACGTGATAGTTTCAAAAAGCAAGTTGATAACAGTAATAAGCAATTAGACGAAATGAAAGCCAACATTAAGGATAATGATGAGCTAAAGAGTCAAATTGCAGACTTGCAAGGACAACTTAAAGAAAACCAAGAAAACGCCAAAGCAGAGTTATTAAGCGTTAAAAAGAATAATGCTATTAACAACGCTTTGCGTGAAGCACATGTCCGTGATAACAAGGCGATCATGCCATTTCTTAATACAGACGAAATCAAGTTTAACGATGACGGTTTAACTGGTTTGAAAGGTCAAATTGAAGAATTGCAAAAGAATAAGTCATTCTTGTTTGAACAACTTGAACCACCAAAAGAGCCGGAAGAACCGCAAGGAATTAAGGCAACTGCCGGTAAGGTTTCAAAGGGCGATGACGGCAAACCAACTCCGATTGATGTTAAGAACATGAGTTACGGAGAATTGCTTAAACTCAAAGAAACCAACCCGGAAAGATACCAACAGGCTATCAAAGAATTTATTTAGGAGGTATAGAATAATGGCTATTACACCAACAGATATGACAACATCAGGCGTAGGTTCAAACGCCGTAGAAAGCGACTCAACAATGATGAGCCAATCAAATACAACACAAGGGAACGGATTTATTGATCCTCAAGTCTTAACAGCAATGGTTTCGGCACAATTACCAAACTACTTAAAGTTTGCTCCAATGGCTGTTGTTGATACTACATTGGAAGGACGCCCGGGAACGACCGTAACAGTTCCACGTTGGAAATATATTGGCGAAGCAACAGACGTTAAAGAATTAGGCGCAATTCCTTTGAAAGAATTATCTGCTTCAATGCAAGACATTAAGATTAAAAAGGCTGGTATCGGTTCTCAATATTCAGATGAATTTGCTTTATCTGCTTACGGCGACCCGATTTCAGAAATTACACGCCAATTAGGTATGTCAATCGCCGATCACGTGGATAACGATTGCATGAATACATTGCTCAAAGCTAAATTGACTTGCTCAAATGCAAATGATTTAACATTAATCAATGCTTTGGAAGCAACGTTTGTAAACAATACAACGGTTGGAAACGATACGACCGAAGCCACAGCAATGATGAATGGTGTTATTGTTATGAATCCACAAGACGCCAACGATTTAATCGCTGCTGCAATGGATGCTTATAAGCGCCCAACACAATTAGGCGATAACGTATTGATCCAAGGTAACGGTGCATTAGGCGAAATCTTAGGTTGGCAAATTGTTACATCACGTAAGTTAGCTAAGGGTAAAGCAGTTGCTATGAAGCAAGGCGCTTTAGGTATTTACATGAAGCGTGGCGTTGCAGTTGAAACTCAACGGGACATCATTCACAAAGCTACAATCATCACAGCTGACGAACACTATGCAACAGCTATCAACGATGATTCAAAGGTTTGTGTCATCACATTAACTGCTCCAGCTTCATCAAGTACAGCAGGCAAATAGAAAACAGGAGGTGTCTAGATGTTAAGTTATGACACCTATACTCAATTAGGTTTCAAAGCCTTGACGCAAGAACAATTTGAGAAACAAGTTGCGATTGCGCAAACGTTAGTGGAGAACATTACGAACCAGTTCTACGCTGACGGTTCAGAACATACTATCGAGCAAGATTTACAAAGCACGGATAGCTTTATTAAGCGCCGTGCTTTAATTTATGAAAAAGCAATCTGTATGCAGTGCGATTTTGCGCAGGAATACGGAGCAACACCAGCGGAACAAACCACGGGAGCGATTAACAGCGTGCATATTGGTAATGCGTCAATCAACTACAACAAAGGAGCAACGGTTGACGATGTTACCTACGGCAATTCAGGTGTTTCAATGTTAGTCTTTAACATTCTGTACCCAACAGGCTTACTTTATTCAGGAGTAAATGTCGTTGATCTTCCCTTATAGAATTCCGAAAGCATTCTGCAATCAAAGCGTGTCGATTGTTTTGGACAGTACGAAAACTAATTTGTACGGTCAAAAAGAGAAACAACCACCAATTAATATTGACAACGTTGTTTTTCAGCTTGAAACGATTTATTCCGGCGACAATAACAACCGTGTTAAAGTTGCGGACGGCACGTTATTCATCTTCAACCAAGTTTCAACACCTTTTCCTGATATTCCAGTAGATTCTACGGGATATATCGAATGCGAAGGTAAGAAATACAGTATTTCGCATATATCAATCAATAAAGAACCAACAAGCAACAATATTTGGAGCTACGAGGTACAAGTCAATGCCTATCAAGGTTGATGTAAACATTGATATGAATAGAATTAATAGTCGCATTAACAAAGCCCGTAAGCCAATGGCTAACCAGTTCATGTTGGAAGCCGGTAAATATGTCCCACGCAGAAATGGAACATTGCGGCAAAGCGGGCAAATTATCAACGGTGGTAAGTCTATTCAATGGAATACGCCATACGCTCACTATCAATACTTGGGAGTTTCAAAATTAGGGAAAACAGACTGGACGTATACCACGCCTGGAACTGGGCCAAAATGGGACGAAAGAGTAAAGAGTGATCCGCAGGCAATGAAGAATATTGCAGACGCTTTTAGAAGGAGTTTTTAAATGGATTTAACAGAAATGTTGGCAACAAAGATTAACGAAATGCAAAATTTGCCTTATCCGTGCGTGATTAATTACTTATCAGAGAATGAAGGCTTAGCAATCTATCCGGTCGTTGGTTCAGCGACCGAATTTGCAGACTGGGCCGGAAATTTGACTAAGAACATCAAATACGAGATTCAAATGCGTGGTACTGATCCGCAACTATGCACTAATACCATGTGGCGAATTGCAAGCATGCTAGATAGCTTAGAGAAACTCGATAGTAAAAACGGTTCGTATATTTTCCAAGATTTAAATATCGACAATGAGCCAAGCTTAACGGACGCTGACACTAGCGGTCATTTCCAGTACACGCTTGGCTTTTCTGTTCAAATTTATCAAACGAAAGGAATGTTAAACAATGGCTGATACAGAAAATACATCATCAGTAACTCCAGCAGGAGCAAGCTCATCTCCAGTAACATCAACTGGCGCAACTTTAGGAGATGTTGGCGATAAGACAAGTTCACAATTAGGCAACTTAAAACGTCCTCAAAACTGGGTCAACAAGTTTGAATTGGATATGAACATGGGCAAGGATCCAGCAAATATTTCAAACGCTAAATGGGTTGACCTTGCTCAAGGTATTTCATCAATTACACCAACGTCAAATGACACAACAACCAAGGCGTCATATTGGAACGACAAAGGTTTCCAAGAAATGGACGTTACAGGGAAAGATATTTCAATCGCTGTTAAAGGTGTTCGTGTTGTTAACGATCCGGCACAAGATTTCATCTCATCGTTATTCTTGAAGATGGGCGACCAATGCCGGACGTTATTGCGTTGGACGGACCAATCAAACAACGTCATTCTTGCTTCTGTCACAATTACTAAGATTCAAACAATGGGTGGGAATGCTAACGCATATCAAACATTCTCATTCACAATGAACTTAAACGGTGCTCCTATCTATTCAGCAGGAACAGGTAAGAACAATGATGATGGAACAGGTTTGAATGGTGTATCAAATACAGCCGGTAGTTCAAACGGTGGAGTTCAATAGTAATTAAGGAGTGATTATTCATGACAGTAATTGATTTAACTGGTGAAAAGTATAAGCAAAATAAAGTGGTAGTTAAGTGCGGAGATAAGGAATTTTCTGCGGTTGCTAATGATAAAACATTGGATAAGATCATCGCAGCAGGCAAGAAACAAATCAAAGACGGGTTTGTTTCAAGTCGTAATTTTGAAAAACTTTCAGATAACGATTTAACAAATAAACAAATCGATCAATTAGTAGATAGCGCGGTTGATACCGTGGCAAACGCTAAGGAAGATTACGTGGAATTAGCGAATGCGATTTTTGGTCGTGGTGCGGGAAATGCGATTTATAAGGCAGTAGGTAACTCAACAATTGTTATGGCTCAAGTCATGAATGATGTAACTGATGAGTTATACGCTAAAAACGCCGAAATGCACAACAAGTACCATAAGAAACCGGAAGAAGTCTAATCATGCTATCGCTGACAAAAGGCTTTGAAGATCGGGTTAAATTGTCAGATGGCAAAACATACAAGTTAAGATTGGATTTTCAAACTGTGTTGACATGGTATGAAATGCTGGAAGATGATGATTTGACCGAATACGACAAAGTCATCAATGCTTTTTCGTTGTTTGTTGGCGATGTCCCGGTTTCAGTTAATGAAAAGGCTAGATTAGTCAATTACGTTGCTCAAATAATCACAGAACGGCCGTACGGCAATAATAAAGTGCTAGAGGACACAAAGCACAATGTTAATCACAAATATTTCTCATATACCAAGGACGCAGAAGCAATCTATGCGTCCTTTTTGTATGACTACAACATTGACTTGCTGGAGTGCCCGGGTATGCGGTGGGAGAAATTTCAAGCACTTTTCAACAATTTATCCGAAGACAGTCCACTTATGCGAATTGTCCGGATCAGACAAACAGATACGTCAAACATGGAAGGCGAACAACTAGAACGTATCATGGAACTTCAAACATACTACATGCTTGATGAAAAAGATACGGCCGAAAACGTTGAGCAAGATATGACGAGCGTGTTTGGAATGTTGAAAGCAAATTCTGTTCGGAAAGGAGGATAAAATATGGCAGACAGTGACGGCCAAGTCGTAATTGACCTGTCCTTGCGTAAAGACGGCATTCAATCAGACATTCAATGGTTAACGGATAATCTGAAGAATATTGGTGCAAATGTCAGCGCCGATCAGATTTCTGAAAAATTTGAAAATGCAATGAATGACGCTAAAGGAACGGTTAAGGACGCAATCAACGACATCAACGGCAAAAAAGCAGAGCCGAAGATTGGCGCAAACGATGAGCAGTTAAAAGACAAGGCCGAAGAAAGCAAAGAACAGCTTGACTCAATCGGCAATAAGAAAGTGTCTGCCAAGATTAAAGCAGACGCGGCCAACCTGCTTGAAAAAGCAGAGCAAAGCGACAAAGCTTTAGATAAGATTCCGAAATCGGTTAAGTCTGAAATTATCGCGCAGGCAAACGACGCCGGAATTATCAACTTTGAAAAGATCCTTGATAAAATTCCAAAATCAATTAAAACAGAATTAATTGCCGATGTTCGTGACGGTAAAGCAATTGATTTTGAAGAGACGTTGCGCAAGATTCCAAAGGAAAAGGCGACAACGTTAAAAGTCAATGATGAAGCAACCGAACCAGTTAGACGCTATACGTCATCGGTCAGCCAAGCGAGTGAAAAGACACACACCTTGCGTGATGTGATGATGGGTACGTTTGTTGGAGGTCTTGTACAAAGCGGTATTTCTGCAATCACTAACGGTTTACATGCAATGACGCAAGCTGGGGAAGAATACAACGTTCAGCAAGATACCATGAAGATCAACTGGGAAAACCTTACCCGTGAGGCACCGCAAGACGGTAAAAACATGGTTTCGATGATTAATGACTTTGCGCAAAAGTCTATCTATTCTAGCGAATGTTTAGACAAAATGGCGCAATCGTTTTATCACGTTCATTCAAACGCCCAGGAAACTAAGCAATGGACTCAAGATTTCGTTAATTTAGGTAGTACGTTGCACGTATCAAATGACGCTTTAGCCGAAGCAGCGGAACAATTTGCAAAAATTGAAGCCGGTGGGAAAGCTAATGCGGAAGATATGCAAGTCATGATTAACCGTTTCCCAATGTTTGGTGAAGCTTTGCAAAAGGCAACTGGGAAATCAATGCAACAGCTGTATCAATTATCTGCACAGGGTAAATTGACGGCTGATGTATTTACGAAAGCCATGGACGAATTGGGAACGAAATATAAAAGTTCACAGTCCGAAGCGATGACATCATTTCAAGGTATGAGCATGCACTTGAAATCTCAATTCAGCATGTTGAGCGGGGATATTATGAAATCTTCATTCAATATGAGCAAGTCAACATTAGCTGCAATTCAACAGATCACCGATGATAAAAGCATGCAACAATATGCCAATATGATTAGTCAGGCATTCGCCAATGTTATGAGTGGTGTTTCAAAGGTTATTCTGTACGTTTCAGAACACAAAGACGACATCATGGGAGTAATTAAGAGCATTGCTTCAATTACTGGTACAATCGGCGGCTCTGTTTGGGACACGTTTAAGAGCGTTATTTCAGGAATTGCCAGTGCATTTAATTCGCTAAGCGGTAATGCGGGAAAGTCTAGTGATCCATTAAAAAATGTTTCTAATGCTTTGAAGGAAATCGCTAGTCATAAGCAGGCTCTTAAGGATATTGGAACGATTTTAGCAAGTATCTTTGTTACTAAGAAAATAAGCGGTTTTATTATTGGATTGACTTCCTTTGTTGCTAAAGCAAAAGAAGTCACAGGAATTGTAGATGGATTAAAAGCGACATTTGCAATGTTAGGTGGGCCTATCGGAATTGCCGTAGCGGCTATCGCCGGTTTAACCGTTGCTTTTGTAGGCTTGTACAAAAATAATCCAAAATTCAAAGCGTTCGTTGATGGTATTGTTAAAGGCGCTAAGCAGGTTGCCGAAAACGTGGGTAAGTTCTTTGGCCAAGCGTTCAAAGCAATTGGTGACTTCTTTAAAGGACAAACCAAATGGCAAAAAGATTTTGGCAAGTTTGTATCAGGAATTGTTAAAGACGCTCAAAGCATGGTTAAGGGTGTTACTCAAAGCAAACCTGCCAAGGCGTTTCAAGATATTGGAAAATCAATCAGCGATTTACTTAAAGGCAATATCACTTTTAAGCAATTCTGCTCAAAGATCACTTCTGATTTTGGAACACTTGGTAAGTTCTTTGCCAAAACAAGCCCGTTCGGTTTGATTACCAAAGCGATTGGAAATTTGGTTAAAGATACTAAATTTGGTCGTTGGTGTACTAGCACAGTAAACCAAGTGAAGAAAATGGGGACGGATATTGGTAAAAACGTTAAAAGCATGGCTAGTGATGTGACGAAACGTTTTAACGATATGATGAACCAAGCCGGCAAGAAAGTCAGCACAGGTTGGAAAAACATGACGCATGACATTTCAAACGGTGTCAAAGCGGTTGTTAATTCCCACAGTAAGCTTCACAATCAAGTAATTTCTAAGGTTAGAGACACCATGGGAGTATCTAGTACCACGTTTAAGAACGGATATAAAACTATCCAAGATTATACAAAAACGTGGCATGACCTCGTTTCAGGAAACTGGAGCGATTTAAACGGCGATTTAAAGAGAGTAACAAATGGCCTTGTTTCAACCGCTAAAAGCTTGTTTAAAGATATGTACAACAAGTTGGACGATATGACGAATGGTAAGTTAACCGATATTCGGAATACTTGGCACAAGATTTGGGACGACATCACGGAAAAGGTCGGTTCATGTGTTCGGTCTATCGGAAACCACGCCGTTGATATTGTCAACAACGTAATCAAGCCGATTAATGACATGATTAGCAAGGTTACTGACGGTGTTAACTGGGTAATTGACAAGTTTGGTGGCGACAAAATTAAAGCACCAACTATTCCTGAACTCTCACACTTTGCAACTGGTGGGACTGTTGGTTCAGGTGGAACTTTTGCAATGGTAAACGATAGCGGAGATGACGACTACCGCGAAATGTTTGCTACTCCTGACGGAAAAATTGGTGCATTCCCAGAACAGCGTGACTTTATGACGTTCTTACCCGAAGGAACACAAGTTTTAGACGGTAAAAACAGTAGAATGTTAGCTGATATGATGGGAATTCCAGCATTTAAAGACGGGACCAAAGATAAGAACCTGTTTGAAAAGATTTTCGACAAGGCACACGATATTTTTGAAGATATTACCGATATTATTGCCCACCCATTGGAATTCTTGGAAAAAATTTTCACTAATAAAATTGGTAAGTTATCAGCCAAAGCGGTATTCCCCGAAGAATTAATCAAGCATGCTCCAAGCGCATTTGCTAAATGGGGTATTAATTGGGTTAAGAAACTGGCTAAAGATTTCAAGGAACAAATGGAATCAGGTAGCGGGAATGGTGTTAGTTATGGTGCAGCTAATAACCCCGGCGGTGCTGGTGTAGCTCGTTGGCGTCCGGTCATTATTGAAGCCTTTAAGAATTTAGGCCAAGATAACCCGCCTGACTGGAAAATTGAAAAGTTGCTTAGACAAATCGCTACTGAATCTGGTGGGAATCCTAATGCTCACCAAGGAAATATTGGCGATATTAACAACTTGCGGGGAACTCCTGCGCAAGGTTTACTTCAATTCGTTCCAAGTACGTTTGCTGCTTGGAGTAGACCAGGACACACAAATATTTATTCAGGGTTAGACCAATTAATGGCGGCCATTTACTGCCTTGACCACGGTGGCGAAGGTGGTTGGGGAAACATTGGTAATGGTCATGGTTGGGACAATGGCGGAATCGTTGATTATAAGCAAAAGGCTTGGATAGCTGAAAATAATCGAGAATACGTTATTAACCCACAACGTGCAAGCGCTGATGAGTTACTTAGGAAAGCAGCAGAAGAAAGAGCGGCTTATGATCCTAATTCAGAAATTGCCAAGGCTATTTCAGGAATGAACATGGCACGGCAATCTAACGGGTCAATGATTCCTAACGTAACGCAAATTAGTAACGCTTATACGTCATCAAATCCAGCGGTGGCTTCATCTGTTCAAGACAATCGACCAATTAATATTTCGGTTGAATTGGACGGGCGCACAATCGCCAATGTGTCATATCCATATCAGAAAATGTTGCAAGCGTCAGATATTCGTATTCAAGCAAGAAAGGGAGGTGGAGCTTTTGCCTAGTATTATTGTTCAGCAATCAGACGGAACGTCATACGACTTGGACGATTGCGATTTTAAGGTAATCAGCTTTGACCCGCCACAATTGGCTTACAATCAATCTTTCCAACAGATTTATGATGACAAGCCGATTCTTTCACAAACGACTATTCAGCAAGCAACAATTCCGCTTACTCTAATGGTTCGAGCGCATGATTTTGAAGATTACGAATTGCAGGTTGTTAAGCTGCGAAAAGTATTTTCGAGCTTTGAACCATTTTACGTGATTAATAGTCGCATTCCATATATCAGATACAAAGTAGTTGCTCAAGGCTTTGATATTAAGCGCTTGAACAACTTTTATTTTTCTCAAAATGTAACGATCAATCTATTAATGGTTGATGGTTGCGGGGAAACAGTTGGAATGACGTCTGATGATTCATTTGTTAATGATTTAAGTTCTTGGGGTTACGGCGAGAACGCACCTAATACGCCACTGAAATACAGCTTTAACAGCAATAGTTTTAGTTTTTGGAATTTAGGTAATATCCCACTAAAAGCCGATAGCCGACCGGTTCTGATTAAGTTCAAAGGGAATGCTAATAACTTAATCATTAAGAATGATACGACAAACCAAACGTGGCAATTAAATTCGCAAATCACATCGGATAAAGAACTAGATATTACAGGAATGAAGCCTGTTTATGATGGTTCAAATCTGTTTGCGAATACTAACCACGCTTACCTTGATTTCGCTGTGGGTGAAAATAAAATCCAAGTCCAAAATGCAAGTGACTTCAATATTTCATTTGAAACGAGGTTCTATTACTAATGACAATGTTAATCGTTCAAGATATTCAGGGACATCAAGAGCCGTTAATGGTTCAGAACCTGCATATTACTAAGCAATTAAACACATTGACGCAGATTGATTTCAATACGGTAAACACGCCGGATAATGAATCTGCTTTTGAAATGATTCAACCCCGTTCAATCTTTATTGATCCAGTAGACAATGAGATTTATCGCATTAGTCAGAAAACTGGTCAAGAGCTTGGAGATTTATACCAATTACAAATTACCGCATTACAAGTCCTGACTGATTTAAGCGATACATACATTAAAGACGTGATGTACAACACGCAGTCGCTTGATTCGGTTATGAGTTTTATTACTAAGGGTACAAAGTTTAGCTACTCTTTACACGGTAATTTTGCTAATCATGATTTTGGTGCAAAAGGTTCTGACGGTGGTTCGCCATTTGGCAATGCGCTAGCTTATGATTTGTTTATTAATTCGGTTGTTAAGGACTACAACGTTGAGTGGTCGTGTCATGGTTACCATATTGATTTATACAATCAGATTGGTAGCGAAAATCAGTTTGTATGTATCGATAAAGACGACGTTTACGCCTTACAAGAAACGTCTGATTTTACCACAATTAAAACACGAATTTACGGGACCGGCAAAACGGACGATAACGGGAATCCAACCGTAAGTACAACGTATACCAGTCCAAACTATAAGCAATTTGGAATTATCGAAGCTAATCCGTATTCAGATGATCGTTGTACAGATGTTAATACGCTAACAAGCGAATTGAAAGCTCAACTCCAAGATTACCCGTTAGTTCAGTATCAAACTAACGTCAATAAGTTCAAGGAATATGCGGACGGATTATCTAATAATTATGAAATTGGAAATTATGGTATTGTCCGCAGTCGTTGGGGAATTGATATAACGACACGGATTAGTAAGTTGGATATTTACCGCGATACACCGGGAACGGCAGACGTCATCACATTTGGTAACTTACAACTTGATCCGTCACAGGTCATGGTTCAACTAGAGCAAGCTCATAACAAGTTGGTTAACGATGTTAGTTCGATTGTTTCAGGAAATGAAGAAAGTTCAGGAACAACCTCAACGATTAGGGTTAATACTGGAGAATTGTCAGGAGCGATTACTCTTTCACTTTCAAGCGGAATAGTTTACGTTGACTTATCGATGCAAGAACTGGTATCTCAAAGAACTTTGGGAACCTTAGACGAACCATATCGACCGAAAAGTCAAAGAACAGGGAATTTCATTATTTCATCCGATAAGAATTACATCGTTAATTACGTGGTTCAAACAGACGGAGAATTTAACATTCTAAGTATTTCGGATTTATCAGGAACCCCCGTCAGTGAGTTAATGAGTCCAGTTAACGGAAACTTTAATTATTTGATTTAGAAAGGAGGTTCGTTATGGCGAGTTTTAAAGATTATAAATATATTGGCATGCCATTCCATGCAGTAGGTTTCCCACAACCGGTTTATAGTCATTTGATGGGTAGCAATGATGGTGTTAATTGGGACGATTTGAAATCATATGATTTTGGCTGGCGTGATACAGATATTGCTTATATCAATGGCGAATTTTGGACGTGTACCGGGACATGTATTAATCACACGAAAGATTTTGAAAACTTTACTCAAGTTAATTGTCCTGATATGGGGCTTAAAAACCTATGGGCAAGTGAGTTCTTTCAAGATAATAGCGGTCAATGGTGGTTCATTTATTGCGGCTCAGAAACCGATGTCGATTATTTAGAATTTAAGTTATATGCTTCTAAGATGTACCCAGAAAAATATCAAATCGATAGTTCGCGTATGGATATTATTTTAAAAGCTGGTGGGGGATATATTGATCCTAATATCAACTATATTAACGGTAGCTATTATCTTTGGTGTTCAAAAACAAGTACACCAACACAGGAATTGCATTTGTTTAAATCAAGTAATGTACTTGGCCCTTATGACGAGATTCAAACGAACATTAAAGAGCTGATTAATAATGCTGGTTTTACATGGGATGAAGCTCCTGAAATGCTTAAAGTAGGTGGCAAATACTACCTGTATTCTGACCCATGGAATTATGGAGATGATGAAAGTAAACGTAATATATATCGTGCAGAAAGTGATGATTTAGTTACTTGGACTAACATGCAAAGATGCAACGCTGATGTAACTATGAGGCATTTCACGCCGTTATATATCGGGACAAATGAAAGTGGTAGTAATAATAATGTTCCGCAAGAACCAATTTCAATAGATATTGAACTATGGGACGGAAATCCCGGTACGCTGAATCAGACGAATCAGGATAACTTTACGGTTATTCAAAAACTGATTGATCGTATTAATCAGTTAGCACAAACGAACCCCTTATTTAGTGAGTACAATGTAAGTTTTGATTTGCAGCTATTACCGCTGCTTAATCGAAATGCAAGGGTTCAATTTTTAAACAATGCAAATCTATTAGACAAATTAATGCCGACCTTAATGGAAGATATTCTATTAATGGCCGGCATTATTGATTATGAATATAAAAAGCCAGTGATACCCACTGTTTTATATTTTGATAAAACGATGTGGAATAACTACTGGCAAGCGGTTGCTGATGATTTGAATTTAATCACCAACGCAATCAATCAAATCACAGGAGGCAAAAATTAATGAATAATGACGTAGACATCACACCGTTAATCGATACTGGCTATGTTCAAAAAGTTATTCAAGAAGGACAAAATGCCGTATTCAAGAATGGCCGCCTGGTTTATATCATTTTGGACGTTGATAAACCGGGTAAATTCTTCTTTGACTTGCGAACGGTGTTTAACGCCAGTACAGGTGAAGGTGGGAAGGATTTAAAGATTATGTTCATGAACAATGCTGTTCCGTGGCAATTGAATGGTAAAACGATCAGCATTGACGGTGCATACCCAAGTGGCGAACGATTCCACGTAACCGGTTCAGAAAACCAAGCCAATTCAAGTTTAATTGACTTCACTTTCCCACTTGGTTTATTTCAAGAAGCTGGAATTTATAAGTTCCAATTTGAAATCACGGACGAAAGCGGTAATCTTGCTACATCGCACTATTGTTTCTTCCAAGTTACACAAAATGCAACGCTTTTAGCTGCTGATTTTAAGAATGGGGTTAACCCATTCGATAGTGATTACACCGAATGGAAGAACAAAGTAGAGCAAGAAATTAACGCCTTAACAGATAAGCTAAACAACTTAAATACATCAGCGGACCAACTAGAACAGTTAATGAATAACTATATTGCTAAAGCTCAACAATATGTGGATGCAGCATGGCAAAAGAAACTAGATACTGAGAATACTTGGACTGCTAAACAGCATTTCAATGGTGGTATCACATTCGGAAACAATGCGCAGGGTGATAACTTAGTTGTTAATACTATCGGAACTGGTGATTTGACCGCCACGGGAACAGTTACGTTCCCGAATACAACTTCATTTGGTGATTTCAAGGCAAATCAAATTTTAAATGCTGTTTTAGTCCCCGGCTTTTCAGGAATGCTAATGAATGCTACGAAGAACGCTAATGATCAGAGCCAGTGGAACAAGAATTGGTGGCTTTGGGCCTCTAAGGTAAATATTGGTGTGGGCGTTGATTATCCATGTTATATCATGCACTTTGATTTGACACTGGATACATCTGATGTAGGTAAACCGATAGCCACGTTTAACAACAGCGTTTTTGCCTCATCAAATAACGCCGGCTCTACACAAGCTGTATATATGAACGGCACAGGTGGGACGATGACTTATCACGTTGACAGTACCGGCGTTTTATATCTTGATAGCGTGACTGGAATTAGCGGTAAAGGTCGAGTAAGGTTTACAGGTTTGTTCTAGGAGGTGTAACAATGCAAATCTATCGGTATAAGGCAAACAGTCCAACTGGTTTTGAGATTGTTAATGTAGCAGATGATTATGAATTGCAAAAAGGCGAATTGGCTGGGCTTCCGACTCCGTGCTATACACCAATGAAATTGGATAGTTCGGGTAATCTAGTATCTGCCACATTGGAAGAAAGCAATGATTATGCTGAAAAACAGGAAGTTACAAAGGCTCAGCCGTCAGCAGTTCAACAACAAATTTCGAGTTTAACATCAACGGTTGCTCAGTTAAATCAAACTGTAACAGGACTGACAGCAATGGTACAGGCACAAAGTCAAACAATTAACCAATTGAAAGGTGGTAGTCAATCATGATGAGCTGGTATGACATTATTAAAGAGCAGTGGAATTGGGGTTGTTATACATCACGTGACCAGCTTCAGGTTTATGTAAATTGCGGCTGGATCACATCACAACAGGCTGATGAAATTTCGGGCGTTAAGTCTAACACATCAGTTGCAGGATAGAAATTGTTAAATTTATGAGGTGGGTGGGAGGCAGAAAGGATAAGGCATGAAGAAATTAAATCTATTAGACCAATCAACAAGTTTCAAAGTTAATGATACAGGGACGGTTATTCCGTTTAATGCTTTTGAAAACAATCAACCCTTTGGAGTCACTGAAAACGAAACATCAGTATTCCGAATTAAGAATGACATGGGATTTCTAAAATCCGTCAATGCCACTAGCACAGCTAGTGGTTATATTTTCCAATTGAATACAAAGGACTTAGTTGGCTTAGTTCCGGGAACGTATGAGATTGAATTAACGGTTACGGATACACAAACAAATGAAGAATTAATTTTCCCTGATACTGGTTTCTGCTCATTCAGCATCGCAAACAGTGCTTTGACAGTTACTGGAACACAGATTCCGACAATGAGCTTAGATTCGTTCAAACAACAACTAGAACAATATGTTCAGACTCAAACCAATGGGAAATTGGAATCAATTAAATCAGATTTTGATGATTATGTAGCTAATGTTAAGCAAGGACCAACCGGACCGCAAGGCGAACCAGGACCAGACGGTAAATCAGCTTCGATTATTGTCGGCTCAACAACCACTGGCGACGTTGGTTCTTCAGCAAGTGTAACTAACTCAGGGACAAGTAGTGCTGCAATTTTGAACTTTACAATTCCGCAAGGAAAACAAGGCCCTCAAGGAAATCCGGGAAGTGATGGGAAAGCTGCAACGGTAACTGTTGGAACAACAAAAACAACAGACCCGGGGCAATCGGCGAGTGTAACTAATTCCGGAACAGATAGTGCAGCAATTTTAGATTTTGTACTTCCGGCAGGTCCGCAAGGGGAAAAAGGAGACACAGGAGATATTGGTACGTATTGTGTTTCCACAGGGTGGCTACAAAGTGGGTTTACTTTTCCGAGTAACGCATCTGCCATTCGTTTGAAATATAAAATTGACACAATTAACGGAAGTAGCCTATTAACTTTGTTCTGCTCAGTTAAATTTCCTAAAACAGATATGAATGCTTGGGGTAAATTGATAGCTACTTTTCCATCTAATGTGACAGTTGATGGTACCACTAATATCTTTATGCCTTGTGTAACGGCAGGTGGCGAATGTAGTCTAAAAGTTAAAAATAATCAAATCATTCTTAACACATGGCAGAACTTAGGCAATGTCGGTACTGACGGTTTAGTTGAATTTAATTTCAATGGAATATTTCCAGTGACCCTGAATAACTAGGAGGAATAGTTATGATCAAGCTCAATGACAAGTTAGGTTACAATATGCGATTACATCCTAATTACAATGGAGATATTGCTAATAGGTATATCTATCAGAAGTTAAAGGCTGTTGGTGCTAAATATATTAGGCTGTATTCTAACGTAGAACAGGCTAGTTTTGATTCTAATACATGTAAGATGAATTATCTTTATGACAATGTTCAGGAAGTTGCTAATCAAGGATTTACTCCTGTATTGCCTTTAATCATTGATTATCCCGCTAAAAAGCAAGATATTAATGCTTCTGATAATTCTACTCATTGCTATTGGAGTGATACTCTCCAGAGTCAGTTTAAACGTTTTTTCAAAGAAGTAGTACAACATATCGAAAGTATGGGGATTAAAGTTATCTATGAAGCCTTTAATGAAGCTCCCGGAGGTTTTTGGAGTAGTTATGGTTATTCCTATAATAATCAAGATACTATTAATAGTTACATGGATATGAATGATTATATGCGCCAGACTGTTTACTCATATAGCTCAAGTAAGTTTATTGACTTGTGTTCGTGTCAATGGGCAGGCCATAGGCAAGGAACAAGCATTTATAATCCTAAAGCTCTTGATACGGTACTAATAACTCTATCTAATCGTTACGCAAAACTTTCAGATGCAGGTAGCAATAGAAAAGCAGACTATATTAGCTTTCATCCGTATATGGAAACAGCATACGATAATGGGAACCCTGAAATTTTACTTTTTCAAGGTTCATATAGTGATTATGCAAACATTAACACCATTCCACAGGCTTGGACAGAGTTTGGTTTTGCTAACAAGCAAGATTGGAACGGGAACTTCCCACCAAGTACACAACGTGCTTTGGTGCAACGACAAATTTTGATTGGAGATTATATGGGAGTAGACATTATGATTCCATATAGTGCACGTGTTTATAACTATGACTGGGGAGGAGAAGAATGTACATATAATTTCGGGAATACCATTCGAAATTCTGAAACTAATACGTATTCAATGAACGAAACAGGTCAAGGCGTTTTTGAATTATTAACAGAATTAAAAGGTTACCATTTCAATCAGTCCATAGATACAGGAATAGATATTTTTGATCAATCAAAATATTTAAGTGCTTTATATGCTTTTGAATATGTTAATGACAGTGGAAACAAGAAATTAGTTTATTGGACTCCATCTGTTACCCCAATTACTAAGTCTATTAGTTGGAATGGTACTGATAGAGATTTGACTTTTAAATATAATGTTCAATTTTTAGAAAGTTAGGAGAGTGAGAAATGCCACATCATGTTTTAGGGCTTGGTTGGGACGAAATTTCCAGCATTATCACAATTTTTTCGATAGTATTTGGCGGTTTTATGGGGTGGCTAGTTCATAAGGTTAATGATACTTTTGCTAAAAATTCAAAACCATTAAACGAAAATATTGAAAGGCTTAGTGATGTCATCAATATGCTTAAATATCAATTACAAAGCCACCAAAAATCAATTGATGATGTTTCGCATAAGGTCGAACAAATTAGTGATCAAGTAGTTGATCATGAAGCACGAATTAAAGTTCTAGAAAAGGAAGAAGAGGATAAAGATGACTAATACAATCACGCAAATTATTGTTGCGGTGGCAGGTGTTCTAATTCCTGTCATTTGTGGCTATGTTGCAAATTTGATTAAAAAATATATTCCTGATAAAAGTTTACTCCAAGCGTTGGGACAATTCGCACAAGACGCAGTAGTTGTTGCTGAAAAAGCGGGGCTTACTGATAAATTGCTTGATAAGAAACAATATGCAATTGATAAGCTCCAAGACATGTTGCAACAAGCTGGTTTCAACAAACAAGATGAAGGTTTACTTGCAGGTTGCATTGAACATGCTTATTGCGAACTCAAGAAGGATATTGAATCAGTATATCAAGTGGATAATGTAAATAATGCACCAACCACTGATAAGGACAAAACAGTAAATCCACACGAAAAGGTATACAAACTTAGCGAAATGTGCGATAAAGACGGGAATATTATTCCAGAATTAATGAAAGGAGTGCCGGGATATGGAGAAAAATAAAATCATCATTGGTACAGCAATGTTAGCTGGTTTAACGGCTGGTGCGGGGCTAGCTAACCATATCGAACCGCCTAAAGTTGAAGCTGCTCGAGTTGATATGATTGATTTGAGTAATCATAACGGATCATTTACTTTAGCAGAATTTCAAAGTATGCGGAATAACTATGGTGTTAAAGCAATCACAACTAAAATCAGTGAAGGCAATTATTATGCTGACCCTTACGCAGCAGGAAATATCAAAACTGCTCAACAAGCAGGGCTGTATATTAATGGCTACTTCTTCTGTCGCTATACTGATGTAGCTAGTGCCAAAGCAGAAGCAGAATACGCCGTACAAGTTGCAAGACAAGACGGTTTGCCAACAAACGCTGTATTGTGCGCTGACGTTGAAAGTTCACAGCAACGTGGATTAGGTACTTACGTAAACAGCTTGGCAATTGAAGCTATGAAACAAATTGTCGAAAGCGCTGGGTATCGGTTCGACGTTTACTCAATGAGTTCATGGGGCGATAATGTCGTTCCATGGAAATACATGGGTTGGATTGCAAATTATCCATTCAATTTAACTGTTGACCGTTATACTAAAGGGCATGCTTGGCAATGGACTGATAGGCAACGCTTGAAAGATAGTTACGGAAATTTTGACGCTAGCCAGCTTTATGATAACTATTACACAGGTGGACTTGATAAGAACGCTGTAATCAGCAATGCTGACACACACCATGTTGATACGCAACATGCAACAAACAAGCCAGCAAACAACAGCAACATGACGGCTGACGGTGGCCCATCGAATGAAGACTATGCACAACGTGGCACGTTCACAACGAACACCACGCTGAACATCCGCACAGCTCCAAGCACTTCGGCAAGTATCGTTGGTTCATATGCACCGGGTGAAAGTTTAATTTACGATCACGTATATATCCGCGATGGTTATGCTTGGGCTCGGTATATGAGTTATTCAGGCACTTATCATTATGTTGCCATGGGTCGCATGGGTGGCGAAGAATACGGAACACGGCGGACGAATGTTAACCGTACCTATACAGTTCGTTCAGGCGACACTTTGAGCGGTATTGCTCGCAAGTTAGGTGTTTCGGTTTCATATTTAGTTAACAAGAATGGAATCAACAACGCCAATTTGATTTTCGTTGGCGAAACGTTATCATATTAATGTAATTGAATATCGAATTAATGAATAAGCTCCCACTGCAATTGGCGGTGGGAGTTTATTTTTTGTATAATGAGTCTAGTAAAAGCTCTTAATAGCTCGATTCATTTGAGCAGCTTTAAAGAATTAGCTATTAAAGTAGTTGCTCCAACTAAAGAAGTTGGAGTATTTTTTACCCACAAAGTAACCCACGTTTGTTATAATTCTATACAGTGCTATTCAATTTTAATGTTTGCTTTATCAAAAACTACCTATTATATATGGATATAAAAAGATGGTTTATAAAAGTAAAGAACAACTAATTTTTTAAAATTGAAGAATAAAAAGATCGATGGGACCATGGCCCTCAATCTTTTTGCGGCACATCAGTGTGAACTGAAGTGCTATTTTTTTACCATTGATTAAATTCCTATGCTAGAATGGAAAACAGATATTATCAGAAGAAAGGAATTAACACATGGATGTGCATAACGTTGAACTCACGATCAGTGCAGTTCGCCCAGATCAATATCCAAAAGATGGATTACCGGAAATCACGTTAACCGGCCGGTCAAATGTCGGCAAATCATCGTTGATCAATACGTTGATCAATCGGAAGAAGCTCGCCCATACGTCAAGCCAGCCTGGGAAAACACAAACGTTGAATTTCTACCGGATTGAAGATGCAATGTATTTTGTTGATGTTCCGGGATACGGATACGCCAAGGTTTCACAAAAGAACCGTGAAAAGTGGGCTGAAATGATTGAAACCTACTTTGCTCAACGCGAAGAAACATGTGGGGTTGTTTCACTTGTTGATGCGCGGCATGCGCCAACGAAGCTTGATCAACAGATGATCAACTTTATCCATTATTACGAATTGCCGTTATTAGTTGTTGGAACAAAAATCGATAAAGTTCCGAAAAGTAAATGGAATAAAGCCGAAAGCCAAATTCGTAAAGGATTGCATTTAAGCGGCGATGATCAATTACAATTATTCTCATCTCAAACCCGCTACGGTAAAGAAGAGGTTTGGGATTGGATCGAAAAGCATACAATGTAAGGAAGGAAAATCAAATGGAATTTAATGAGTATCAAGAAGCAGCAAACCGGACCCTTTACGGAACAGAACAGGTTTTAACTAACTGTGCGTTAGGGTTAGCAGGTGAAAGCGGCCAAGTAATCGACCTTGTAAAGGCATATACGTTTAAAGGCCAAAAATTAGATAAAAAGCAATTAACTCATGAAATGGGAGATGTTCTTTGGTACTTGTCTCAAATCGCTGAATGGGCAGGAATTCCGTTTGATGAAGTTGCGAAGGAAAACATTGAAACGTTGAATAAACGTTATCCAAATGGATTTAAGAGCGAAAATTAGTGAAATGCGAGAAGGAAAAATGAGGCTGTGATTGAATCGCAGCCTCATTTAAATATTATTTTTCTTTCTTTTGGGAATCGTTTTTCTTTGAGGAGTCCTTTTCGGGATCCTTTGGTTTATTATTTGATGTGTTAGTCGGGTCGATTGCAAATTCATCAAATAATTTTTCAAGGTTTGTTTGCCGGTTGATCTTTAAACTCATAATTCGACTTCCTTCTGCTATTTTTCTTTTAGCGTACCAGTTTTTATTTAAGTTTTCAATTCTAAGAAAGGGGGACCATCAAAATGGCAACGGAACACATTGAACGAAAATTAAAATTACTTCCGGATTTACCGGGGTGTTACCTGATGAAAGATGTTAACGGTCATATTATTTACGTTGGAAAAGCTAAAAATTTGAAGAACCGGGTGCGGTCATATTTCAAAAGCAAGCAGGTCGGAAAGCGGGCTCAACTGGTTGCGGAAATTCGGGATTTTGAAACGATCATCACGTCAACCGATAAGGAAGCTTTCTTGTTGGAAATTACGTTGATTCAAAAGCATCAACCGTATTACAATACAAAATTAAAACGTGGAACGGGCTATCCGTACATCAAGATTACGAATGAACGCGATCCGCAATTGAAGCTTGTAAGTAAG
>DWVG01000095.1 GCA_019120355.1 Candidatus Ligilactobacillus faecavium | reverse complement strand
TTATGCGGATATAACAAAAAGGCTGTGATTTACGTCACAGCCTTTTTATTTAATATAATCACGGTATAAACCAATCACTTTTCCTAAAATCTTGACATGATCAAGGATAATTGGGTCCATCGTATCGTTTTCAGGTTGCAAGCGGTAATTATGTGCTTCGCGGAAAAACCGTTTGCAAGTTGCTTCATTTTGGTCGGTCATTGCAATTACAATTTCACCATTATCGGCGGTTGATTGCTTCCGGACAATGACCTTGTCACCGTTAAAAATTCCAGCATTGATCATACTCTCACCGCGAATCGTCAACATAAATAAATCATCGGCGGTATCAAAGTTAGGCGGAAGCGGGAAATAGTCCGTGGTTTCTTCAACTGCTAAGATTGGCTGACCAGCAGTAACCGTTCCAATCATTGGAATTGCGTCAGGCTTTGAATTTGAAACTCCTAATGCTTCCATTCCAGCCGTGGTAACTTCGATTGCCCGCGGTTTGGTTGCATCTTTTACAATAAATCCGCGTTTGGCTAACCGTGCAAGGTGGCCGTGAACCGTTGATGTTGACGAAAGCTCAACGGCTTCACCGATTTCGCGGACGGTTGGCGGATAACCTTTTTCTTGGACCGTTTCATAAATAAAACGGAGAACTCTCATTTGGCGTTCTTCAATCGGCTTACTCATAATAAACTCCTTTATCGATCTTCTCATTGATTTAAATGTTAGCACATCTTTTTGCTAAAAACAAACAAAGGTTCGCCATCATTGAAATTTAAGATTTTCTTTTGTAGAATTAAATTAAACACTTTAAAGAAAGGGGCACTGAGCGATGACGGAAGATAAATCAACGAACGAACAAAATGAACAACGCGGCGGTGCAATTCCTCAAGATTTGATCGATCGAATCAATGAACTTGCTCACAAGAAAAAAGACAAGGGTTTGACTGAGGAAGAACAAGCTGAACAAAAGCGGTTGCGTGAAACTTACCTTTCACTTTTCCGGGAAAACTTCAGAAGTCACATCGAAATGCTTCAGGTTTACGATAAGGATGGAAAAGAAGTTACTCCCGAAAAGGTAAAACGGATTCAACGCGAACGCGGCTTGCGGGATGATTAATTATAATTTGGAATGAAGGCTTTATTTTTTAGCTTTTTTCGCTTAAAATGATAACTATGTTAGTCGTAAGGAGGAAAGGATCTTGTCAACAGGAATTGTAGTTTTACTTGTAATCATTGGTGTGATTGCTGGATTTGCAATTGGTTTTTTTGCTGCAAAGAAGTATCTTGAAAACTACTTGAAGAAGAATCCACCATTCAACGAACAAATGCTTAAAACCATGATGCTTCAAATGGGTCAAAAGCCATCACAACGGAAGATCAACCAAATGATGACTTCAATGAAGGCCAGCTATGCTAAAGAAAATAGCAAGAAGAAAAAATAATTGATTGAATTGCGAAAAAGAGGTTGTGACATTAGTCGCAACCTCTTTGCTATATCCGCATAATCGGGTTCCAAAACAAACGAGCTGAGTGGTGACGCGTAGCTAATTCGAAAACCTCCGAATCTATGCTGGCGCGATTCGCTCGTTTTTACTGTTTTGTCACACCTTCTTTTGATGATTTAGTTTTCTTCGTTGCCGGATCAACGTATACAAAATTCGGGTCGATTTGGTCATCCAGCTTATCAAAGGCTTGTTCCATTTGCGAAATGATTTTTTGCTGGTTTTCGTCATTCAATTTCATTTTCCGGTCAACAACGATCGGGTCGCCAATTGCAACGGTGATTTTTTTCCGGGAAAGCAATGTCTTAAAGGTTAACGGGCCTTGATAAACGGCTGGAACGATCGGAACGTTGGCCATTTTAGCAATCAAGGTCACGCCGCCTTTCATTGCTTGTGAATGCCGGGTTCCGGATGGAAACATGATCAGTGACATGTCTTGATTACGGAGCCATTTAACAGGCGTTTTGATTGCCGATGGTCCCGGATTTTCACGGTCAACCGGAAATGCGTTGGCATGTGTTAAAATAAATTTTAAAATTGGATTTTTAAAGAGTTCTTTTTTTGCCATAAATGCAAACTGCTTTGGGGCAGCAGCAAGGGCAAATAAAAGTGGATCAAACCATGTTCGATGCGGCCCGACAAGGATATAATTGCCTTCAGGAAGCTTTTCTTTATTTAAAACGGTTAGTTTACCGTTAAAGATTCGAACAAGAAATGCAACGACCCGGCGCATAAAATTATAAAACATGGTGTCACTCCTTTCGTTTTTAGTCCATTTTAGTATGCAAAAAATTACAACAACTTTCAAGTAAATTTAATAAATTAGTGAGGAAGGTTATGGAAAAAGTCAAGTTATATGAAAATGAACGGGTAGATTCGCTGTTAGCGGAGAATTTGCAAATTATTCAAAGCGCTGATGTTTTCTCGTTTTCGCTTGATGCGGTTTTACTTGCAGATTTTGTGAAATCTGTCAGTCGCCCAGACCGGAAAGCAGTTGACTTGTGTGCTGGAAACGGCGCAGTTGGATTATTTATCAGTAAAAAATTTGCTGGTCGGATCGACCAGGTTGAAATTCAATCTCGATTGGCGGATATGAACCAGCGCAGTTTGGAATTAAACGGGCTGACCGATCGCATCAAGGTCTATAACCGGGACCTCAAAGATGCATTTTCATTCCTTGAGAAGGATTCGTATGACGTTGTTACATGCAATCCGCCGTACTTTAAAACGCTGCCGCAAAGTAAAAAGAATCCTAATCAGTATTTAGCACTTGCGCGGCATGAAATTGCGGTCACGTTGGAGGATACGGTCAAAGTTACCAGTGGATTATTAAAAACGGGCGGCAAAGCATATTATGTTCACCGTCCGGACCGGTTGATCGAAATTTTAGATACGATGCAGGCTCATCGACTTGCACCGAAACGGATCAAGCTGATTTATCCGAAGCAGGGAAGAGATGCCAACATGGTCTTGATTGAAGCAATCAAGGATGGAAAGTCAGATGGTTTGAAGTTTTTACCACCGGTGATCACCTATACTGATCAAAATGAATACACGCCAACGATTAAGGAAATTTTATATGGAAAGTAAATATTATATGTATGTCTTGTTGTGCGCGGACGGAACGTTTTACGGCGGATTTACCAATGATGTTGCGAAACGGGTTGCTACGCATAACGCAGGGAAGGGTGCCAAATACACTAAAACGCGGCGCCCGGTTAAATTGCTTTATCATGAAGAATTTGAAACGAAGTCGGCCGCATTAAAAGCCGAATATGCATTCAAACATCAATCCCGCAAAAAAAAGGAACAGTTCTTGCTTAATCATGGTGTTTTAGAGTCATCATGGATATAATATAAGCATGAACAGAAAGAAGGTTTTTTGAAAATGAAGTTAATTGCATTTGGCGTTCGGAAAGACGAAGAACCATACTTTAAAAATTGGGAACAAGAAAACGGTGCGGAAATCAAACTCGTTCCGGATCTGCTTTCAGAAAAGAATATTGATTTAATTAAAGGGTACGATGGAATCATCGGCTTGCAAACGACGCCGTATAAGCGTGAATATTTTGAAAAAATGAAGGATGCAGGGATCAAGATCCTATCGATTCGGAATATTGGGATTGATAATATTGATCTGGATGCAGCCAAGGATAATTTGATTCCGATTACAAATGTTCCAGCATATTCGCCGAGTGCAATTGCAGAATTTACAATTACCCAAATCATGCAACTTGTGCGGCATATTAAGATTTTTGATGAAAAAATGAGCCATCAAGATTATCGGTGGGAACCGAATATCAGTCGGCAGATCAATCAAATGACGGTTGGCGTTGCCGGGACTGGGCGAATTGGTCGGGCAGTGATCAATTTGCTTGATGGTTTGGGAGCCAAGGTCATTGCATTTGATCCTTATCACAATCCTGAATTGGAAAAACGCGGAATGTACGTTGATTCAATGGAAGAAATGTACCGCAAGGCAGATGTGATCACGCTCCACATGCCGGCAACGAAGGATAACTACCATTTGTTGGATAATACAGCATTTAGCCAAATGAAAGATGGCGTCATGATTATTAACACTGCTCGCGGAACGCTGGTTGATTCAGAAGCCTTGATTAAGGCGTTAGACAGTGGCAAAGTCGGTGGAGCAGCATTGGATACCTATGAACATGAATTACCGATTTTTGATCATGACTTAACGGGGCAAAAGATCGATGATCCGATTTTTAACAACTTAAATGAACGGAATAACGTTTTGATCACGCCGCACATTGCCTTTTACACCACTGAAGCGGTTAAGAACATGGTTGAAGTTGCATTGAACTGTGCCGCAACCTACTTGAATGATGGCAAAATGACGAATCCGGTCGTTGAAATTGATTAATTTGTTATTGCAATTTTAAAGGGATTTAAGTATAATTAAAAAAGTGTTTCATACACTAATTCACACCTTATGCGATGGAACGGGAAGTGCTTGAACATTCAAGTTCCGGTTCAATTGAACATAGGGGAGGATAAAAAACTATTTTGGAGGTATTGTAATGTCAGTAATTACAATGAAACAATTACTTGAAGCCGGTGTACATTTCGGACACCAAACGCGTCGTTGGAACCCTAAGATGAAGAAGTACATCTTCACGGAACGGAATGGAATTTACATCATCGACTTACAAAAGACTGTTAAGTTGATCGACCAAGCATACGATTTCATGAAGAACATTGCTGCTGATGATGGCGTTGTATTGTTTGTTGGTACAAAGAAACAAGCTCAAGACGCAATCGAAGAAGAAGCAAAGCGTGCAGGTCAATACTATGTAAATCACCGTTGGTTAGGTGGTACTTTAACTAACTGGAACACAATCCAAACCCGGATCAAGCGCTTAAAGGACATCAAGAAGATGGAAGAAGACGGCACATTCGAACGTCTTCCAAAGAAAGAAGTTGCTTTGTTAGTTAAGGAACGCGACCGTCTTGAAAAATTCCTTGGCGGAATCGAAGACATGCCACGGATTCCAGACGCAATCTTCATCGTTGACCCTCGTAAGGAACGGATTGCCGTTAAGGAAGCTCAAAAGTTGAACATTCCGATCGTTGCAATGGTTGATACCAACGCTGATCCAGATGAAATCGACGTTAAGATCCCATCAAACGATGACGCTATTCGTGCCGTTCGCTTGATCACTTCAAAGATGGCTGACGCAATCATTGAAGGTCGTCAAGGCGAAGACGAAGAAGACGTTACAGAAGATACATTCAAGAAAGACGACAAGCAAGTCGACTCAATCGAAGACATTGTTGAAGCCGTTGAAGGCGACAATGACTCAGATGCTGAATAGTTTATAATAATTGGCTGTCTCAGATAGTGGGCGTCGAGCCTTTTATTTGATGACAGCTTTTTTAATAAAAAGATTTAAACACTTTGAGGAGGATGGCTCATGGCAAAAATTGCTGCAAAACAAGTTAAAGAATTACGTGATAAAACAGGTGTCGGCATGATGGCTGCTAAGAAGGCTTTAGTTGCAACTGATGGCGACATGGACAAAGCAATCGATTACTTACGTGAAAAAGGAATTGCAAAGGCTGCTAAGAAGAGCGACCGCGTTGCTGCTGAAGGTTTAGCTAACGTTGTAATTAGCGGAAACACAGCCGTAATCGTTGAAGTTAATGCCGAAACAGACTTCGTTGCTCAAAACGATCGTTTCCAAGCATTGGTAAAGCGGACAGGTGAACTTCTTGCTGAAAACAAGCCTGCAGATGTTAAGGCTGCTTTGGAAATCAAGACTGATCGCGGTACATTAAACGATGAATACATTGATGCAACCCAAGTTATCGGTGAAAAGATCACTTTACGTCGTTTCCAAATTGTTGAAAAAGCTGATGGCGACAACTTTGGTACATACTTACACGATGGTGGCCGGATCGCTGTATTAGTTGTCTTAGAAGGTGCTGATGAAGCAACTGCTAAGGATGTTGCAATGCACGTTGCAGCTATCAATCCGAAGTATGTCAACCGTGACCAAGTTCCTGCAGACGAAGTTGCTCACGAAAAAGAAGTCTTAACTGAAGAAGCCAAGAACGAAGGCAAGCCTGAAAAGATTATCGAAAAGATGGTTGAAGGCCGTTTGAACAAGTTCTTCTCAGAAATCTCATTGGAAGACCAAGACTTTGTTAAGGATTCAGACCAAACTGTTGGTAAGTTTGTTGCTTCAAAGGGTGGTAAGATCAAAGCATTCTACCGTTATGAAGTCGGCGAAGGAATCGAAAAACAAGAAGATAACTTTGTAGACGAGGTCATGTCACAAATTAAATAATTGATTTAATTTATAAGTCCTATCCCTTGATTTGAAGGGGATAGGGCTTTTTTGATATAAAAAGAGGCGAACTTGGTAAAATCCGGTTCGCGTTTTTCTTAATTGAAGTTAATCATTACACCATTTATTAACGGCCATTATAACGATGCAAATCGAAATTGAACCGATAACTTTTTTTAAAATGTTTTTTGGCATGAATCAAACCTCCCCCTGATTTCTAGCTTTTAACGTTAGCACGATTTGGACGATAAAATGAATAAATTATATGATATTAAACAAATTTTAATCGTTAGTCAACGTTAAAATAATCATTTTCTAATTTTAATGATTATTCGTATATTGGTTAAAAATCTTATTAAAAAGAAATGCTAATCATAAATTATTGGAACGATTTGATAAAACATCGAATTATATTCAGTTAAAATCTAAAAATAACTTAATTGATTTAATAATTTACTTTGGTATTCTTTTAATGAAGAAAAGTTTTGCAGTAGCTTTTTTTCGATTTTACACTTACCTTTGAGGCTGGAGTTTCCAGCCTCTTTTTTATATTCAAAAGCGGCCATGGTATTACCATGGCCGCTAATTTTTAAATCAAATATGTTTCTTGAGCACCGATAATTTGCATAATTTCCGTTAAGTCATTTTGCGGAAGGATATGCTTGAATTGATCGGCATATTCGTTTAAGCGCTGGTTAAGCGGAATGATTGATTTGGCTTGAAGAATAGCATCTGAGTCTTGCTGTTTGGCAGCAACAAGGTGGTGCTCCTTTTCAAAAAATCCTTTCAAATCATCTGTTAACTGATCTGGTTGATACAGCCAATCTTCATCAGTGTAGTAATAGTGCAGAAGGCGTGCATATGCCGGCAACCAAACGATTGGACTATTATTTTCAGCAGCAAGCCGATTGATTGTTAATAACCGTGCAGGGTTAAACGGCATCAACTGCCTTTGAAGCCAATCATTATCATGGCCTTCAAGTTTTTCAGTTAATTGGTTTTTAAATTCTTTTTCAGAATAGCTAACCTGTTTGTTTTCTGGATCCACGTTGGTATTAAACATGATTAACTGATTCAATTTACTGTCCCGGAGATGCTTTTTCCACTTTTTAATTCGATTGCGGTGTTGGCCTTGAGTAATAAAGTTTGGAACATATCCCATCTTTTCGCCAGTGTTCATATCTTCAATCAAAATTGCAAACGAACCGGTTAACCCGTCATCATTATCAAACGGGGTGATGCGAAATTCGAGTCCGAGAACTGACGGATAATTTGTTGGCAAAATGCGAAACTTGGGCATTACTTCGGGATGCTTTAACAGACCATTATGCCAGAGTTTTTGCAGCAACTGCATCAAGTCATAGCTAACGTTGATCCTGCGGTAGGGTGAAGAGTTGCTTTCAATAATATTTAAAGTGTCCGCTGAAAGATGGGTAATCACAACATCTTTAAACGCACTTGCATTTTCCACGTCACCATCAATAATGACCTTTTTGATTGAGGATTTGATGATGATCCCGCGGTTATTGCTGATTTGAGTAATTTTCATTTGAAGTTTTACTCTCCTTTTTAAAGATTCATGTCAGTTTTGAAGTTCAATGGTGACATATCTGTTGCGGCCGTGATCAGTTTGCTTGTCAAAGCTTGCATGCGATCAATTCCAACTTGTTGGAATTGAATGCTTTGCTTTGTGAGATAGTCAATTTGAGCATCACCTGATAATTCAGCTGCATGTTGGTCAGTTTCTTCAATCAAATGAGTAAATTGAGCATATAAATCATCTTGGGTATCAGCAAGCATTTTGCCAAATTCAAGGTAGTGGGGATCAACAAGCACACTTACAAGCTTGTAAACCCAGTAAGCTGAATCAGGAGAGTAATCCTTGGTTCCAACTTTATATGCTGGGTGGACATCCGTTGCGCTTGCATAGAATGGAACGAATGAGCTTTGCGCAGTTACCCCTAGTGCAAGCCAATGAATACCCTTGAGCGTTTCAGGAACGTTTGACCGAATCTGAAGAATGTGTGATTCTTGAGTCTTTGCTAAACTGATCGGTCTAAATTTCTTCTTCGATTCTTCTGGACCGTTTCCGATGGGATCATATTCGGTTCCCTTGAAATGTGAAGCAAGAACGGCTTCAACGTCATCACGGTGAAGCAACCGGTTAGCTTTGCGGATAAACGGTAAGTTTTCGTCCATCGGTTCCTGTTGAATTTCAGGATTTAACAACCGTTGACCATCCCAAACCCGCGGCGTGTTGTAAATTTCATCAGATAATGAATGGGTACCGAAAATATTACGGAAGTTAAAGCCGGTTTTAGCCGGGTTCAAATGGTGTTCTCGGACAAAGTCGCGAATTCCAGGCGCCGTAATGAAATTCTCATGATCACTAAAATCAACTTCTTGAATTGCAAGTTGATTAGCAACAACCGCATATGAATCGGCCGGAATTTGTTGGGCAACCCAATAATGACCTGATCCGATTTCAAAATACCAAACTTCATTTTCATCTGAAAAGAGAACGCCGTTTGCTTCGGCGGCACCATGTTCAGAAACGATTTGACCGAGTCGTTCAACCCCTTCGCGAGCAGATTTAATAAATGGGAGGACAACGTTGATCATTGCTTCTTCAGCAATTCCGCTTTTAAGGAGCGGATCGTATCCAAGAACCCGGCGATTAGCGTATGCACTTTCGGTCGCGCTCATTGCAACGTTGAATTCATTGATTCCATCTTCTTCAAAGGTTCCAAATTCGTCAGTCCATTCAGGCGTCGCGGTGTATTTGAAACTAGTTGATGGAAGGTCAATTTCAAAATCATTATCTTTGTCAGGAGATGAGTAATGATTATTTTCAATTCCTTCTTGGTGAGGATGAACGGTCATGTGTTTTGGCCATGCGCTACGGCAATCTTCGTTCCGCCCAATCATTGTTGAGCCGTCTGCAGTTGCCTTTTTACCAACTAAAATACTTGTACATGCAGAGAGAGTTTGGCGATTACTAAACATCTTAAGGCCTCATTTCAGTTAATATTCTTACTTTAATTATATCAAGCTTTTAATTAAATTTAAAATTTGCTTTTAATAAAAAAGAAGGTATGACAAAACGTTCAAAACGAGCGTGGTGGAAGCAGAAAAGCGAACGAATCGCGCCAGCATAGATTCGGAGGTTTTCAACTTCCAAGTAGCTCGTTTGTTTTGGAACCCGATTATATGAATATAACAGAGAGACTGCAACTTAAGTCACAGTCTCTCTTCAAATTCTAACGTGTTTTCTTTGCATTCAGTTTACGCATGATGAAATAGAACGGAACGGCGATGATCAGACCGCCGAACCCCCAGATCAGATTCTGCAAGGTAGCCTTTGAAAGTAACCAAAGACTTACTAAAATTGCGATGATCGGGATAATCGGGCCAAACGGAATTTTGAATGGCCGGTCAACGTCTTTTTTCGTTTTCCGGAAAATCAAAATTGATAAGCAAGTTGGCAAGTATTGGGCAAACCGGGAAACAACGCTGATCGCGGCCAACGTTGTAAATGAACCTGAAAGGGCGATCGGCAATGTGATTAATCCTGTAATAATAATTGCCCAAACCGGTGCATTATTTTGGGCCCGTTTTTTCATGAATTGCGGTAACAAGCCGTCGTCCGCTAAGGCAACTGCCGAGCGTGGGGTGATAAATGACGAAGCAATGTTGATTCCGCCAATTGAGATCAATTCGCCGGCAGCAACAATGATCAATCCGCCATTTCCCATAAATTCAGTCATTGCTGCTTGAACAGGGGTAGTTGCGGCAGCAAGATGCGAACCTAAAACACCGATTGAAACGACCTGAATCAAAATGTAAAAGATTGAAACGATGGTCATTACAAGGAGAATGGCTCGTGGCAATTTCTTTTGCGGATTATCCATATCTTCCGCAGCAACGGCAATTGATTCAAAGCCGGTAAAAGCATAGAAAATCAATAAGGCAGCCGCCCCGAATGAGGTGGATGATAATTTTGGTGAAACAACTGGATGGAAGTTTTCCCCTTTAATAAAGAAGACTCCAGCAATGATGAAAATAATCAGCGGAATCAATTTGCCAATTGTTGCAAAATTATTAACAACCTTTGACCATTTGACTCCTAAAAGGCTAATGACCGAAAGCCCGACGATGATTACGGTCATGACGGCAACCTGAGCTGGCCGATGATTCAATGCTGGAAAAATTTGGCCTAAAGCTGTTGCAAAACCATTTGCCATTGTCGCCCAAGCAATCATACTAATGATCCATTTGATAAAGCCGACTTCAAAACCGACAAAGTCACCAAAGGCTTCTTTGGCGTAAACGTACGGACCGCCATTTTCTTTAAATAGTCCGGCAGCTTCGGCAAAGCAAAGGGCAATCGTGATCACAAGGACGGCATCAAAAAGAAAAACGAATAAACTGGACGTTCCAACAAGGGAATATGCCTTGTTGGGAAGTAAAAAGATTCCGGAACCGATAATGGCATTTACTCCAAGCAGGATGATGCTTAAAAGTCCCATTTTATTTTTAGTTTTCATATAATTAATCAACTCTCTTTGCGTGGTCAATCAGGGTCTTAAAAATTATTTGTGCATTTGGATCAAAGCGGTGAAGCATTTCAGGGTGAAATTGAACTCCGAATTCAAAGTTCGGCGACTTCATATTTTGAAATCCCTCAACAACGCCATCAGGAGCAACCAGCCCGACCTCAAAGTCATCTGCAACCTGGTCGATGACTTGATGGTGGAATGAGTTTACCCGAATTTGAGAATCGTTAAATAGGTGAGCAAAAAGCGTGTTTTCGTTAACATTTAATGAATGGGTCCGGGTTGTTGGATCAGTCGGTTGGGCATGCCGCAGCAATTCATGATCAGCGTAACTTAAATCTTGAAGGATCGTTCCGCCATGATATGCGTTCAGGACTTGAAATCCCCGACAAATTCCCAATACCGGAATATTTTTTTCTTCGGCATATTTGATTAATGAAAAGTCAAAAACGTCGCGTTCAGGAAATGTTGTTCCCAGCTTTTGCCGTGGTTCTTGGTGATAGTTCAACGGATCAACATCATGACCGCCACTCAAAATGATCCCATCGAGGTGCGTAATTTCGTTCTTAATAACTTCCTTGTCGGTATTAAAAGGAATGATAAACGGAATTCCGCCGGCTTGAATCACCGAATCGATGTAGTCGTCATTTACATATGACCGGTGATATCCTGGAAACGGAGTTCCTGAATCAACGATAATGCTTCCTGAAATTCCAATAATTGGTTTCTTTGTCATGTGAATCAAATCCTTTCTACAATAGTTATCATAAATATAAATTATTTATCCATAAAATGATGTTATTAATAATATATCAGATTACTTTTTGTTAGTAAAGTTAATTATAGCACAAATCTCAAATTGACTTTTAGGATTTGATTGGTTACGATGAATGATGATTAAAAGGCGAAAGGAGAGGTTGGCATGCCATTAGTTCACGTTGAATTGATCGAAGGACGTTCACAAGAACAACTTAAGCAACTTGTAGCTGACATTACTGATGCAGTTACTAAAAATACAGGTGCACCTGCAGAACACGTTCACGTTATCTTAGATGAAATGCGGAAAGATCGTTATGCAGTTGCGGGCGTTTTGAAGAGTGACGAAAAATAACGCCGTCATATTAACGATTGAGAGATTTGAGTTCTTTCAATCGTTTTTTACTTTTTGTAGGAAAAAACAAAACCTACCCACAAATTAACTCACATATTTATAAATAAAATGGTTACTTAAGCAATCGTTCATAGCGGCGATTGTTTTTTTATTAAGGACTTAATCAATTTTTATAAATAAAATTCTTGATTATAATCTAGTGTTAACAATATAATTAATTCATCAAGTTAAGAGGAGGTCGTCAAATGACAAGTGATGCTCAAAAACGGGCTGCTCGTAAGTGGGATGAGCACCATCAGGAACGACGCAAGTATCTTAGTTGGCGTTCACGGGCAAGAAGTTTTATCGAAAAGGCGGTAACGCCAGAAGACTTAATCGACTTGAAAAAATTAATCGATGATCGGTTGGGAGATTTAGGAAAGGATAGATAGAGTGAAGAAGAGTTTAATTATTGGAGCTGGGATTTTAGTGGTCTTGGGGTTAGGAGCAATGGGGAGTAACAAGGACCATGGTCAATCTCATTCAAAAGAAGAATCTTCAAAAAAAGTTTCATCATCTAGTACTCAAACGGTGGTGAAGAAAAGCAACATAACGGTAAACAACTTCGACAAGATTGTTCTGGGTAGCAATGGAGCTTCAAAATCAGATGTGGAAAAAATGTTTGATAAGCAACCAGCATCAACCTCGCAGAGTCAATTAAACGGGACAAGTGTTGAGTTATGCACATGGCACGATGTTGAAGGCCAAGGGGTAACATCGTTTGTCACTGTCCAATATCAAAATGGTCGTGCTGTTGGTAAGTCGATTAGTGGGTTGAAAAATCCGTCAAAAGTTAGTTTAAACCAATACAACAACATACCTGGAAACGAATCTGAAACGGCTTTGATTAAACTTCTAGGCAATCCCGAAGGAAAGTCATATACCAACATTGGTGGCGTTCAAAGTACGACACTAACGTATAAAGGTAACGGTGGAATAGGATCGAACGCTGTTGTGACAATCACAAATGGTAATGTTGTTTCCAAATCACAAACTGACTTAAAATAAATTATAATCTGATCGGATGGCGCAATTAATAAACAAGAAAAACGAACGGAAAACAAAGGCGTTTTAAAGAGCGACGAAAAGTAATAAAAAACGGATGACTAAAATTTTCCAGTCATCCGTTTTTATTAAGCTAAATTCAAATAATCTTCAAGGTAGTAGGCCATACCGTCGTGCACGTTATCAAGCGGCGTAACGTCATTTGCAAGGCTGCGGATCTTGTCTGTCCCATTCTTCATGGCAACGCCCCAGCCGGCATATGTCAGCATTTCCGCATCATTGTGTTCGTCACCGAATGCGATGACGTTTTGACGGTCGATGTTAAAGTAGTTCGCTAAGTAACGTACTCCGTAAGTCTTGTTGATTCCGCGCGGTGATAATTCAAGGATTGGATTCGGGCCGCCCCAAACGCCGACCGTGATTCGATCACCGAAGCTGGATTCAAGTTGATGAACGATGTTGTCCTTTTTATTAGGATCAACCAGTAACATCATTGATGTTGGATCACGTTGTAAGTTCATTTGATTTAAAACTTCGGTTGATTTTAATGCGGTTGGGAAATAACCATCAAGGACGTTATTGGGAACGTCTGCAAGTGCAAGGTCCTTTCCTTCAGCAGCAATAATTTTAATTCCGAGATTCTCTTTTTCATTTAAAATGTCAAATGCAATTTTACGGTTAAAGGTTAATTCATATTCCTTATCCCAGTGGTGGTGTGGAATATGTCCCAGTGAACCGTTGAAATTGATCATTGGCGTTTTTAATCCTAATTCATCATAGTAGTTAACGGAATTACGGTTGGGCCGCCCGGTAACTAATGCAACAATATGCCCAGCATCTTGAGCCTTTTGAAGAACTTCCTTTGTTTTGGAACTTAATTGTGATTCGGAATTCAAGGTCGTTCCGTCAAGATCTAAGGCAATTAATTTCTGATCCATTAAAAATCTCCCTCCTTAAAGTAATTAAAAGTCGAATTAATTTAAAACTACCACAAAGTCAATATAATTACTAGGTTTTCATCATGATTTAGCGTTATAATTTTACTTATACGGTCAATATGGAAGGAGCATGATTATGATTTCAATTATTCATAAAGAGTGTCAAGGATTGCCTTATTTGGAGTTAATTGAGGAAGATAAAAAAGACCAATCACTTCCGTTGATTGTTTTTTATCATGGATGGACAGGACGAAAAGAAAATAACCTTACCCAAGGATATGAAATTGCGAAGAAGGGATTTCGGGTCGTAATGCCGGATGCCTTGTTCCACGGTGAACGGGCAGATGGCCCAGCCGAAAATCACCAATTGCAATTTTGGCAAATTATTGAAAAATCGATTGAAGAATTTCCAAAATTCGTTAAGTTGTATGCTGATCAAGGCCTGATCGATGGTGATAATGTTGCAGTCGGTGGTCTTTCAATGGGCGGAATTACCGTTTGTGCTTTATTTACGGTCTATCCGTGGATCAAGAACGCTGTTTGCCTTGAAGGAACGCCAAACCCGGTTGCGTTTGCCAAAATCCTGGTTGATAATTTACCAGGCATTGAAGACGTTCCTCAAGAATACATTCACGAACAGTTAGCCGGATTGAATCAAATCGACATGTCATTGAATCGCGAAAAGATCGCCGGCCGGCCATTGCACTTCTGGCACGGAACGGCTGATGATATGGTGCCATACAATTTAACGAAGAAATTCTTTGATGAAATTCAAGGAAAAGACTTTGCGAAAAATGTTACAATGACTACGACCCCTGGAGCAGGGCACAAGGTATCATTTGAAACGACCGTTGAAATGGCCGATAAGTTTGCTGAATATTTCGCAAAGTAAATTTTAATTTGAATTAGTTAGGAATGACATTTAGTGGCAAAAAAGAATTTTTTAACAATTTTGTACACCGCATTGCTTTCATTTCTCTGTGTGTTTATTTTTTCAAAGATCAACCAGCGGGATTTGATTTTGCAATTGGATAACCATAATTTAACGGCTGAGGCATATCAGATCAATCTTCGGCAAAATGAAAAGCTAAGCAAGTTTACCAAGGAACTGGATGATAGTTCCGAAATCGATAATGTTCAGGTCCACTTTCAATCAAAGAAAGATAAGAACATTACATACTTCTATGGAAAGGGAAACTTCCCAGTTCCACCAATAGTTTCAGGCGAATTTTTCTCTAAAAATGACTTTGATTCGATCGTTAACGTTGCGGTCGTTGGTCAAAACTTAAAGAAGAAACTTTATAAGCCTAAGGATCAAGCCTATTTACATTATGGAAATCACTATATTCCGGTATTAGGGATCATGGGCGAAAATCGGGCCCATTCGAAACTTGATAATCAAATTTTCATTGCCGGTGGACGCGACATAATGGAAAATTTGAACTCAAATGATTTCATTATTAAAATCGATGGGCGCAAATCATTTTCAACCAGTTTATTGAAAAAGACCTTTAATGCCGCCAGCGTCAAGCGGGTCGTTCATCAAAATACGCTTGCCCAAAGCGGTTCATGGATTTCAAATCACTTTGCTCACTTGATGGGCTTGATTGCGATTGTCATTGGGACCCTTGGTGGGGCATTCTTATGGTCAATTGCGACCCGGAAAGATTTCCAAGCCGAATTATTTGCTTCAAATGATAAACGGCGCGTTGTTTTCCAAGAATGGCGTTCATTTACCATTTATAACGGGGTTGGAATGATCGTCGGCACATTGATTGGGACGGTCGTCTTTACGTTGAGTACCTATGCTCAATTGATTCCGTTTATTGTCATCTTGTACATTGTAGCAATTCTGTTGTTCTACTTTGTAATCAAACATGATGTTAAGAAATTGAAGATTAACCTTTAATTTTTAGAAAGGAGCAGGGACGAAGTTATCCGTCCCTATTTTTATGTTAAAGTTACCGCAAGATTTTATTGAAAAGTATCAAACGTTACTTGGCGATGAAGCCGAAGCATTTTTCAAAAGCCTTGATGAAGATGTCCAAAAAGGTTTTCGCATCAATTCGCTTAAACCGCATGCTGATCACCTTCAAATTGATACCGCGCATCCCATTCCGTTCATTAAGGATGGATATTATGGCATGGTTAGTGGTCGTTCATTGGCCCATCAAGCAGGCTATGTGTACAGTCAGGACATTAGTGCAATGTATGTCGGACAGGTCGTGGATGCACAACCTGGCGAAACGGTGTTAGATCTTTGTGCCGCTCCTGGGGGAAAGTCGACCCACATTGCTCAACAACTAAATAATCAAGGTTTGTTGGTAAGTAATGAGATCAACCATAAACGCGCTTCGATTTTAGTGGAAAACCTTGAACGTTTTGGGGCTAAAAACGTTATTATTTTGAATGAAGATCCATCCCACCTTGCACAGAATCTTAAGCAGCGGTTTGATAAGGTGGTCGTCGACGCGCCGTGTTCTGGGGAAGGGATGTTCCGCAAAGACCATAACGCAATCAAATACTGGCACCGCGATTACCCGACAGAATGTGCTGCGCGGCAACGCAAGATTTTGGCCGATGCGATTCAAACCCTTAAACCGGGTGGGGAGTTGATTTATTCGACCTGTACATTTTCACCCGAAGAAGATGAACAGATCGTCAGTTGGTTGTTGACCACTTATCCGGACCTTGAATTGGTTGAAATTCCGAAATTTGAGGGAATGGATGCTGGGCGGCCAGACTTTGCGGATGGTAACCCAGAACTTACAAAAACGGTTCGGCTGATGCCACATCATTTTAAAGGTGAAGGCCAGTTCGTTGCGAAATTACACCTCAATGGTAAACCAGGAAAAGTTAAAACTAAAAAGAAGAATAAGAAGCAAAATCAATCGCAATTAACATCTGATCAATTCGCGCTTTGGCAGCAAACAATCAATCATATTACGGATGAATGGGCAGATGTTAAGCGGTCAAACTTTAAGGTGTTTAATAATCATTTGTACTACTTTAATCGTGATTGGCCGGATATTTTTGCAATGAAATACATGCGGCCAGGATTGTATCTTGGAGAATTCAAAAAGAAACGGTTTGAACCCAGTTATAATTTAGCGTTGACTTTAAATCCGGATGAAGGAACGGCGAAAGTTGAACTTTCACTGGATCAGTGGGAAAAATACATGCATGGCGAAACCGTGACGCTTTCGAATTCTGCTTCAAACGGATGGACGCTTTTAACATGTGAAGGAGTTGGCTTTGCCTTTGGAAAAGTTGTGGGGACAACGGTTAAAAACTTTATTCCAAAGGGATTACGGTTTTTGAATTAGCAATCTGATAATGTGAGAATAAGAAAACAGGTTGGGCTTGATATGCACCCCAAATCTTGGACAAAATAAATCCAAGATTTGGGGTGTTTTTTATGCGTTTTTCAAAACAAGATAAGATTAATATTTATCTTCTTTATCAAAAAGGATATCCGTATTCAAAAGTACGAC
>DWVG01000094.1 GCA_019120355.1 Candidatus Ligilactobacillus faecavium | reverse complement strand
TGATTAGATTTAATGGTAAAATATTAATGATAAAAAGGCTTTCAGAAATGAGGAATGAGGATGCGAAGTGTAACAGTCAAACAGTTAGCTGATGCATGCGGATTGACCGTGTATTCAGGACAAGAATACCTTGATAAGCGGTTGATCAAAACCGATGATATGTCCCGTCCAGGATTGGAATTAACCGGATATTTTGATTACTATCCGGCTGAACGGGTCCAACTTTTCGGAATGACAGAAATTTCATTTTCACAACGATTAACACCTGAAAATCAACTTAAGGTTATGCGGCAGTTATGTACTGATGAAACACCGTGCTTGGTTGTTTCACGGTCATTACCGGTTCCAGAAAGTATGGCAACCGCAGCTGCCGAAAAGAATATCCCAATTTTAGGAACGAAGTCATCAACTTCGCGAATTGCTTCACGGATCACGTATTATTTACAAGGTCAACTGGCAGAACGGCAATCGCTTCACGGCGTTTTGGTCGATATCTATGGATTAGGGGTTTTGATTACCGGTGATTCCGGAGTCGGAAAATCTGAAACTGCCCTTGATTTGATCAAGCGTGGTCACCGGTTGATTGCTGATGACCGGGTTGAAGTTTATAAAAAAGATGAATTTACGGTTTATGGTGAACCGCCGAAAATCTTAGCTCACTTGCTTGAAATTCGGGGAGTTGGGATTATCGATGTGATGAACTTATACGGTGCGGGAGCTGTCCGGACGCATGCTCATATTTCACTGATCGTTCACCTTGAAAATTGGAGTAAAGATAAACAATTCGATCGCTTAGGAAGCGGCGAAGAAGAACAAGAATTATTGGGAATCAAGATTCCGAAAATCACGATTCCAGTCAAAGTCGGACGGAATATGGCCATTATTGTTGAAGCGGCGGCAATGAATTACCGGGCCAAGACAATGGGCTATGATGCAACGAAGACGTTTGATGAAAACTTGAATAATTTAATTAAAGAAAATTCGACTCAGAATAAATAAGAGAGATGGAAAGTTTTGAATATTTCAGCAACAGCGATTATTAATCGAATTGCGTTTACAATTGGACCGATCATGGTTCACTGGTATGGAATTATCATTGCAACCGGAGTTTTGCTTGCGGTTATCTTATCAGTTCGGGAGGGAAACCGGCGCGGGCTTGATGAAGAAAACATTTACGATTATTTGATTATTGGGTTACCGATTTCAATTATTTGTGCCCGAATTTACTATGTTGTTTTTCAATGGCAATACTATTCAGCCAATCCAGAAATGATTTATCGGATTTGGGATGGCGGAATTGCAATTTACGGTGGGTTGATTGGCGCGGCAATCACGTTGATTATCTTTTGCAAACACCGTGGAATTTCAGCATGGGAGTTTTTAGACATTGTTGCTCCAACCGTAATCATGGCTCAAGGAATTGGCCGCTGGGGCAACTTTGTTAATCAGGAAGCTCACGGAGTTGCAACGTCGCTTGCATTTTTGCAAAATACACTGCACTTACCGCATTTTATTGTTCAGCAAATGTGTATCAACGGGACATATTACCAGCCGACATTTTTGTATGAATCAGTATGGGATATTGCTGGGTTTATTTTACTGATGGCCCTCCGGCATCGAAAACAGTTATTTAAACGCGGCGAAGTTTTTTTGACGTATGTAATGTGGTACTCATTCGGGCGGTTCTTTATTGAAGGAATGCGGACTGATAGTTTAATGCTCGGGCCGCTTCGGGTTTCACAGTGGCTGTCATTTATTTTCTTCTTTAGTGCATTGGCAATTTGGATCATTCGGCGGCGGAAAAACAATCAACCATGGTACTTAGATCAAGATGCAATCAAAAATTAAAGATTAATGAAAAACATTTACGATAAAAGCGCTTTTATAGTAAAATTAAAGTGATATTTAGGAAGGTGATATTAATGAGTTGGGAAGAAACCTATCAAACATGGAAAGATAATCCTGAATTAGCAGCTGATTTAAAGGCTGAATTAGATCAATTAGCAGATAATCAAGAAGCATTAGAAGATGCATTTTACGAACCGCTTTCATTCGGAACTGCTGGAATGCGGGGCGTTTTGGGTGTTGGAATCAACCGGATGAACATTTATACTGTTCGCCAAGCAACTGAAGGGCTTGCAACTTTTATGGACACCCTTGACGATGAAACCAAGCAACGCGGGGTTGCAATCAGTTATGATTCACGGCACCATTCACAAGAATTTGCATTTGATGCTGCCCGGGTTTTAGGAGCTCATGGAATTCCAACATTCGTTTTTGAAAGTTTGCGGCCAACTCCAGAACTTTCATTTACAGTTCGTCATTTACATACATATGCGGGAATTATGATCACTGCAAGTCATAATCCAAAGCAATACAATGGATACAAGATTTACGGCGAAGACGGGGCTCAAATGCCGCCAAAAGAATCAGATATGATCACTAAGTATATCCGTCAAGTGAAGGACATTTTCGGCGTTAAGGTTGCTGATAAGGATGCATTGATCGAAGACGGTACCCTTAAGATTATTGGTGACGAAGTTGATAAGGCATACTTAGAAGAAGTTAACCAAGTAACGATCAATCATGAATTGGTTGCCGAAGAAGGTAAAACAATGAAGTTGATCTTTACACCGCTTCACGGTACGGGAGCAATGTTAGGGGAAAAGGCTTTGAAACAAGCAGGTTTTGAAAACTTCACGATGGTTCCGCAGCAAGCTGAACCAGATCCGGAATTTTCAACCGTTAAAAAGCCAAACCCAGAAGATCCGGCTGCCTTTGATTTGGCAATTGAACTTGGTAAAAAAGAAGGGGCTGACTTGTTGATTGGGGTTGACCCGGATGCTGACCGTTTAGGCGCTGCGGTTCGTCAACCAAATGGTGAATACAAGTTATTGACCGGGAACCAAATTGCAGCCATTCTTTTGAATTACATTTTGACGGCCCGGAAAGATGCCGGTACATTGCCATCAAATGCAGTGGCTGTTAAATCAATCGTATCAAGCGAATTTGCAACTAAAGTCGCTGCCAACTTTAACGTTAAGATGATCAACGTTTTAACAGGCTTTAAGTTTATTGCTGAACAAATTAAGAATTTTGAAGCTGATGGTTCACACACATTCATGTTTGGGTTCGAAGAAAGTTACGGCTACTTGATTCGTCCATTCGTTCGCGATAAAGATGCCATCCAATCATTGGTAATGCTTGCCGAAGTTGCTGCCTTCTACAAGAAGCAAGGCATGAACCTTTATGATGGTTTGCAAGAACTCTTCAAGAAGTATGGTTACTTCGCTGAAAAGACAATTGCATTGACCTTTGATGGGGTTGAAGGTGCTAAGGAAATTGAAGACTTGATGACGAAGTTCCGTGAAGAATCACCAAAGGAATTTGCCGGTTACAAAGTCGTTGCCTTAGAAGACTTTGAAAAGTCAACGAAGACGAATGCTGACGGGACAGTTGAAGAAATCAAGATTCCAAAATCAAATGTGTTGAAGTACTTGCTTGAAGATGGAACTTGGATCGCTGTTCGGCCTTCAGGAACAGAACCGAAGATTAAGTTCTACATTGGAACGCAAGCTGATTCACAAGACGAAGCATTTGCTAAACGGCAACAATTTGAAGATACAGTGATGGCCTTTGTTAAAGGTTAATCGAATCAATTGAATTAAAAAGCATTTAAGGCTGGTGAATTTCCAGCCTTTTTGCTTGCCGAAATTAAGTTTTTGAAAATGCGAAAATATGTTCGTTATGATAAAATATTGATAACAATCTGATTGAGAAAGGAGAATGAAAATGATCGAACGACAAGCAGATCGAAAA
>DWVG01000093.1 GCA_019120355.1 Candidatus Ligilactobacillus faecavium | reverse complement strand
AAAATTTTCAAAAGATTTCACCGTCACTTAATTACTAAATCAATTAAAATAACATTGATTGAAATTCCTGCTTAATCAGCATATGATAATGCTGAACTATACCTAATACATGGTATCACAAATTAGCAAATTGAACCATCTAAATAAGGCAATCAAATAATAGATTTTTATGGAGAAATTATGAAGAAAACATTTATTAAAAACGATACCCTCTTTTTTGAAAACGGAAACTTAAAAATCAGCGAATTAGTCAACCTCTTAAAGGCTCTCCCTTTCGAGGTGCTTTTTATTGATTCAGCTGGTCGCATCAAATTGATCATTCATCCGCTCGATCCGGATTTGAAACTTAATCAACGGATCACATCGCATTTGTTCTTTAAAACAATGCCCGCAACCTTTGATTTCCTTGAAAAATTAAAACACGGAAAAAATTCGAAGATTTCCCGCGCTTTAAAGGTCAAAGATGAATACTATAACCTGACCTTCATTGCAATTGAAGACGAAAATCAAAAATATCTTGGTTGTTTGCAAATCAGTGAAAACATCACTGAAATCATCAACAAATACCGGTATGGCGGTTTTATCGAATCCGAATTTCAAAAGTCAAAGCAACCTGAGCACGATTTCCATTATCGTGATCAATCATCCGAAACATATCGTCAAGAAATCGAACAGAATCTGATCGATATTAATACCGATGATGACAGTGATGCCATTTCAGGTGCGTCTGAGTTATAAAGCAGGTGGCGATGATGAAAAAATATCAAACGCATTTTAAAGCGTTAGGAACTAAAATTACGCTGACCGTTTTCAATTCGTTTGATCAGCAAGTTTTTGCTTCCAGTAAACAGTTAATTGATTATTATGAAAAATTATTTTCAATTTATTTACCGGATTCTGAAATCAGTCGTGTCAATCAAGCTGCTGGCCAAAAAATGATTGAAGTTTCAACCCCAACGTTTGATTTAGTTAACCTTGCAAAAAAAATCAGCCTTAAAGGATGGGGATTCAACGCGGCAATCGGCCCGCTAGTCAAAGAATGGAACATCGGCTTTCAAAACGCTCATCGCCCCGGCAAAACACAAATCAACCAATTATTACAGCAAATCGATCCACAAAAGATCGAAATCAAAACTCCAAATCTGATTGGCCTTCAGCAAAATGGAATGCAAATTGATCTTGGCGGAATTGCTAAGGGATACATTGCCGACCGTCTCAAAGACCTGTGGGCAGCTTTCGGGATCAAAACCGGAATCATTGACCTGGGCGGAAATCTTTTAACAATTGGCCCTAGTCCGTTACACGCTGATCAAAGATGGCGAATTGGGGTTCAGGATCCGTGGAACCCACGCGGAAAGGCATTGCAAGTAATTCGAATGCCGGCATGTTCTGCAGTAACTTCCGGAATTTATGAACGAAATTTCATTGAAAACCAGCATTTTTATCACCATATTCTTGATTCTCAGACTGGTTACCCATTAAAAACACCGTTAATGGGAGTAACAGTTTTTGCTGATCAATCAGTTTGGGGCGAAATTGAATCGACCCGTTTGTTTTTTAATCCGGAAACTCCAGCTGACAAGTTAAAAAAAGACCACCATTTTATGGCAGCCGTTTTTGTATATCAAGATCATAAAATTCGAATTCTTAAATAAATAAAGGGAGGTTGTGACGAAGGTCGCAACCTTTTTACTATATCCGATAATCGGGTTCCAAAACAAACAAACTGCGACGCGAAGCTAATTCGAAAACTTCCCTATACTGACGCGATTCGTTCACTTTTCTGCTTCCACCACGCTCGTTTTATTGTTTTGTCACGCCTTCCTTTTATAAACAAATATTCGATAACTGTTCCCGCAATTTCAGCATTTGTCCGAACGTAATATTATTTGAAAAGAAAATAAACGCCTGATTCGTCCGGTAATTAGCAATGAAGCAACTTTGATAGCCATTAATTGAGCCATCAGCATGAAGGATCCCGTCTCCAAGGTAAACACCGTCATAATAATTATATGGGTTTGAAATAATATTACTTAACGGCACATCCTTTCCTGCAATTAAGCCGCTGATAAAATTCCAATAATCTTGCGCACTGCTGAACACTTCCCCGGCACCAAGTTCACCTGACATTCCCGTTTTCAACTCTTCAAAGTTCAAATGATTGTTTTGAGCATTTTCCGGTCCCTTCGCGTTCGTAATTTGCGAAGCATTCGTTACTTGATTATAAAATTTGATGTTCTTTAAATTATTCGGTTTAAAAAAATTGGTTGATAAATATTTTTCGTAACTTTGGCCCGTAACTTTTGAAATGATTCCTGCAAGCAATGCATAATCACTATTCGAATAGTTCCAAATCCCAGTCTTCCCCGTTGAATTAAGATTCTTTTGGGCAAATTTCATTTGAGCTTTTTGATTTTTCAATAAATCAGTTGGACCACTGGTTTTGTCCTTGATTCCGGAACGGTGGGTCAATAGATTTTCAATGGTAATTTTTGATGCATTCGGAATTGACGGATAAAAACGACTGATTTTGGTATTCAGCGATAATTTACCTTCATCGATCAATTTTTGAATTGCAATTCCCGTATAAACTTTTTGCAATGATGCAATTGGATATAATCCCGTAGCCGTAATCACATCATTTTGTTTCATTCCCGGCTGATTACATTCAACAACGGTTGGATTGGTTCCCAAATTGCCAAATAAAACGACTCCATTGACTTTATTATTTTCTAATAAGCTGTTAACCGCATCCCGCTGGGCAACCGGCGAATTATTGATTGAGGCTGCGTAACAATGACCAAAATTCAAAAATAAAAATGCTAAAAAGATTCCGAAAATTACTTTTAAAAAGAATTTACGTTTCACAAATGATCTTCCTTATCATTATTTTGATAATTCCTATGTTATAAAAAATGAGACTGTAACTCAAGTTACAGCCTCACCGCGTTAATTTGTTTGATGCGTTTGCAAATATTGTTTTAATTTCTTTCCTTGCATCATTTGCCAACTCTTATTGTAGAAGGTGTTGTCAATATGATATTCTGGCGCTGGTTGATTGTTTGATAAGAATGGATCAACTGCTTGGTCCATCTTCAACCATCCCCGCCATCCAAGATGAATCGTATCTTGCATAAAGTATGGTTCCTTCCCATCATTGGTTAAATCAACAATGTTGTTAAACCCTTGTTTCTGCAATTGATACTTGATTTTTTGATTAAAGTCATTGATCATTGACATTTTTAAGCCAGTATACTTAGCCCACCGTGCATTGATTGGCGGAATGACAAATAAAACATCAGTGTGGTCTTTTGCAAATTGGTTCAAAACTAATTGGAAATCACCAAATTCGGGTGATGAAACATAATCAAACTTGGCTTGTTCACCATGTAATTTTGAAACCTGACTCTTCAAGCGCTTATTCCAAAATGCATTATCAACTTGGAAAGGATTATTGGTTGTATCTTTAGCGCCGAGCTGATAAGCAAGCGAATCCAACTTCTGATAGTTATATTGCCGTGGTAATTTACTTGCTTCACGATCAATTTTGGCAACCCGATCATTCATTCCAATCGTGGAGAACAGTTGATCTTCGTGAATCAATTCATTGTATTTTAAGTCTAAGTATCCTTTTTCAACCTTATTCAACTTTTGACCAGCTGCAACTTGCAATAAGCATTGTTCAATCATCTTATCAGAATGCGATGACGGCATATCAAGCAAACGCCGTGCAGCATAACGATCCATTAAGGTATTCTTGGCTGTCTTCAACCATGTTACGGCTTGTAAATTTGAATAGTACAATGCAAAGGCATTTTTGTTAATTCCGCGTTTAACAAACCATTGCGGCGAAATAATAAAGACAACCTTTTTTCCCTTCAACTGATTATTGATTCCTTGCATTCCCCAAAATTGTGATAAGGATTGCGAACCCGCAGCTCCCAAAAGGAATGGCCGGTAGTTTCGATCATACTTTTGCGCTAAAACTGACGGGTGCATCGGATCCATCCGTGATAATTCTGACGAACCCATAAATGGAACATAACCTTCTTCAAGCGCTTTTTGCTTAACAACGGTTCCCTTAAAAATATTAGTTGATTGGGAAACGGCTGCCTCACGAATCGTTTTCGAATTAAAGCTTCGGAAATTAAAAGGTGAAACTAAAATCGCAATTAAGATGACCGCTGCACAAACAACTGGTCCAAAAATCTCAAACAGTTTCTTCTTTAATTTCATTATTTCATGCTTTCAACTTTCGCAATAATTTTGTTTGGTGTGTCCCATTCAGAACGATCAAATTCTGAAACTGGAACATCAACTCCAAGTTGGTTTTGGAATTCAAGTAACAATTGGACTGTTCCCATTGAGTCTAAAAGTCCTGTTTCAAAAATATTAACGTCTAAATCTTTCTTAACTTCATCGCTACCTGTAATATCAGCTAAAATATCTAAAATTTGATCTTTCATTGTTAAAACCTCACTTTTTAATTATGAATTAGTGTACAAAAAACATTGTATTTAGGAATCCTGAGAAAATCAAGAGACTGAAGCACATCACGTTAAACGTTAAGAAAATCGCAAATGCTTCGGTAAACTTGTTGTGCGGAATCATATCCCGATGCTTCTTCTTGAACCGTTGCCATGCATCACAGATAATCATTGCAACTGCTTGGAATAGTCCATATGCAATGTAGTACCATGTTTCACCATGCCAGAAGCCCATGATCAAGAATAACGTTAAATAACCGATATTTGCCATTGCAACCCGACTCTTTAGCCATTTCTTCTTCATCATGAAGAAAACTAACCGCATGTAGATGTAATCACGGAACCAGAATGAAAGTGTCATATGCCATCTGTTCCAGAAATCTTTTACGTTGTGTGAAATCCATGGTTTGTTGAAGTTCATCGGAGTTTCGATTCCCATTACGTAACTGGTTGCAACGGCAAACAAACTATATCCAGCAAAGTCGAAGAACAAGTCCATTGCGTAAACGTAACCGTGTAAGAATACCCAAATCGACCATCCACCATGGGCAATGGCCAACGCATCAACCTTTGGCATCAAATATTGGCCAAAGAAGTATGCGAGAACAAACTTATACATAAATCCGAGGAAAAGATAGTGAACTGCTTTTTCAAGCATCTGAACGTACTTTTCACGATCCGGAATATTGTCATAATCTTTCTTGAACCGCCGGTAACGATCAATCGGTCCTGATGAAATTGTTGGGAAGAAAATGATGAATTGCAATGTTGTCCATGGATGAAATTCTTTGATCATCCCATCCCGAATTTCCATGATCATCCCAACAACCTTAAAGGTCAAATAACTGATCCCTAAGAAACCAAAAATTGATTCTTTGTTAAAGTCAAAAAGCGGTGTCAGTTTAACGATCACTAACGGAACAATTGCCAAAATAACTGCCAAACAGAAAACCCATGACTTATTGTGCTTCTGACGGTAATTGAAATACCAGGCAATCAATAGCAGTTCAAAGACTACATAACCAATCAGCGCGATTCCTTGATGCCATTTGACCCCGCCAAACGTAAGAACCAAAAACGCAATTGAAATTAACGTTTCATAAGTCCGAAAACGTCGGCCATACAGCAACCCAATCATAATTGGCAGTAATCCAATTACTAAGAGAATGAAATATTCAGGATTTTGATAAGGTTGAATATTGATCATTCGTTATTAACCTCTTTCATTAATGATTTGCGGTCAATCTTTCCGTTCGAAGTTAATGGCAATGAATCAACGTAAACGAAACGTTGCGGCATCATGTAAGCCATCATGATTTCTTGAAGTTCCTTCTTGATTGCTTGTGTTAACTTAAATTCGTCTTCAAAATCGTTCTCTTCAGGAACAATGTAAGCAATTAACTGACTGACTTTATGATTTTTGTCATACTTTGGAACAGTCGTTGCTTGAGAAATCAAACTAACTTGGCCTAAATGGTGATCGACATCTTCCAATTCGATTCGGAATCCGTGAACCTTAACTTGGAAGTCCAATCGTCCTTTATAAAGTAATTGACCATTTTCATCAAATTGACCTAAATCGCCTGTCCGATATGCTGGGGTGCCTTCAATTTCCAAGAATGCTTTGGCTGTCTTTTCAGGATTGTTAATGTATCCCTTTGAAACACTCGGACCGGCAATTACAATTTCACCTTCGTCGTGATCGCCAACTTGATGAACTTCATCATCAACCAAAATGATTCGGGTATCATCTTTTGGTGTTCCGATCGGCAACCGCTTATAATTTGCCAAAACTTCATCCGTAATTTCCACTTGAGTAACCGCAACAGTCGTTTCTGTCGGACCATACGTATTGAAAATCCGCGCATGCGGGAACCGTTTCTTTAAGTTTGCTGCTGTGCTATGAGTCAGCTCTTCCCCACAGAAAAGGAAGTGTGTTAATTCCGGCATATGCTTTTCATCAAATGTTGGTTGAAGCAAACAGATATCCATAAATGACGGCGTTGAAACCCACTCGTTGATATGAAGCTTTGGTAAAACTTCAAACAATTCCTTAAAGTTATCCGTTGTCTTCTTTGGTAAAACTGCAAGTTTACCCCCCGCCGTCAGCGTTGGATATAAGTCCATGACTGAAAGATCAAATGAATATGGAGCTTGTGAAAGACAAATTCCATCGGCTTTGATTCCAAAGTCATCGGAATGCATCCACTTAACATAACTCTTCAAATTATCGTGGCTAATTTGAACGCCTTTTGGTTTCCCTGTTGTTCCAGACGTAAAGATGATATAGAACGTATCATCACCATCAACAAATGACGTTGGGTTAATTTCATCTGAAAATTCACCGTGAGTATAAATATCATTTAACTCTGTTTTAGTGATCGACTTGACTGCTGGCATATCAGCTGGTAAATCTTCCACCTGAATATACAATGCCGGTTTCCCGATCTCATTGATTGATTCCAACCGCGATAACGATGAATTAACATCAACTGGAACGTATGAATGACCTGACTTAACAACTCCTAAAAAAGCTGCGATCATTTCAAAAGTTTGTCCCCCAAATACCACAATCGGTGCTTTTGCTGGCAAATCCATTTTTAAAATATAGTCTGCAAGTGCATCCGAATACTTCTTCAGATCACCATAGGTATTTTCGGTCCCAAGGTAATCATAAGCAGCTTTATCTGGATGGTTAACTGCAAACTGGTCAATTTGAGCAATCAAATTTGCTTCCATCTCAACATCTCTCCTGTTTAATGTTTAAAATTCATTATAAATAAAGTGTGGCTGTGTAAGTCCACTGTAACTGAACATGTATACTAGAGCAAACAAAACGACAAAATAAAAGACAGTCCGTGCAATGAAACGGACCCAATCTTTTTGCCAGAATGCACGTAACTTCTCTTTCATTGCAATCCTCCTTGCTTCAACATTGTCAAGATTATATCCTAAATGATTTAAAAAATAAAGATATATCAATTGGAATAAATCAATCTTAATATTCCATTAGGCTTAACATGTCATAGCCCTTGATCTTATCGCGGCCATGAAGATCCTTTAATTCAATAATGAATGCACAGCCGACAACGATTCCGCCTAATTGTTCAACCAAGTCGATCGTTGCGCTGATCGTGCCGCCGGTTGCTAAAAGATCATCGGTAACCAAAACCTTTTGCCCCGGTTTGATTGCATCCTTGTGCATGTAAAGGGCTGATTTTCCATATTCAAGTGAGTATTCAGCCTTAACAGTTTCTCGCGGCAATTTGCCTTTTTTCCGGGCAGGTGCAAATCCAACACCTAATTCAAATGCAACCGGGCAACCAACGATAAATCCCCGGGCTTCAGGCCCAACAATCATTTCAACTCCTTTATCGCGAGCAAACTGAACAATTTGATCAGTTGCTTGGTGATAAGCTTCACCATCAGCCATCAATGGTGAAATGTCACGGAATAATACACCTTTTTCAGGATAATCTGGGATACTTGCCACATAATCATGTAAATCTAATGCCATTATGTTTCTCCTTAAATCAAAATACTTATATTGTTAAATTCAATCGCTTTAGCAAATCCGCCGTTTTTGAATTTAAAAATAATTGTTGAGCCTGTATTTGAGCAACGCGTGCTTGATAACGCTTTGTCTTGGTCAATTCAATTCGTTGATTGGATGGTGTTCCGGTTAACAGACCATTCTTAATTTTAACAAATTTAGCCTCAGAAAACACCTGAATCATGAAAACAAGTGATTCTTTGTCAAAATTCAAATAATCTGCTAACTTTTCTAAATCTTTTCTTAAATCAACATCATGGTGCGTACTTGTAAAACGATACAATTTTCCAAAATCCTGCCGACTAGGCAACGGTTTGGAAGCAATATTATGTTGCGTATAACATTTTAATACAATCTGTTTGACTTGCAACCTGTCAATTAAACTTTCAAATGCTGCAATCGATGGCGGGCAATCAACGATCACTAATGTATCACCTATAATCGGCGCTTGATCATTCAGTGAAATCAATTTAATATTTGGGGCCACCTGAGCTGCAACCTGCTTCAATAATTTTACATTGAAAAAGCCATATACAAATTCTGAATTAAATTTATTCGACGAATTTATAAACCGCTGATCAATTACCCTTAACTTGGAGCCATTAACTTCATTTCCAGTTTCATCCTTGAGATCACAAATCTGAATCTGAGGAGTCGTCCGCCCTTGCCACCGGTTCACCGTTAACTCACCGGCAATTGCGATTCCATTAAGGGACTCGGCTTGTAATTGATGAATTTCAGCCGGTGAAGCATTAAATTTTACCCCAGCTAAGCTGCCATGTCCCGTTTGAAAATTAATTCGAAAATGCTGTCCTTGGTCACCCATGACTTTTAATTGCGGATTTTGAATTCCGGTGATCTTAAACACCGGCCGCGGATTATCGCATCCAAATGGTGCCAATAAATTCAGTTCATTGATCAAATCAAGCGAAATTGACGCTGCCGGAAGTTCTTCATTGATGTCAAGAACTGGACGTTCATCACCTTTGAAGTGCTGGTTTTCCGCTTCTTGATCAGCAATCACTTGAAAGCCGGCTAAATTTTCCGGTTTAATCGAAAGACCGCAAGCTTGCGCGTGCCCGCCAAAACTTTCAAACAATTTTCGATGCGAATCAAACGCCTCAAAAAGATTGAATCCTTCAACTGAGCGACCTGAACCTTTATACAGATTGTCTTCAGTTAACGTTAAAACGATCGTTGGGCGCTTGGTTTCTTCCGTGATTCGGCTGGCAACAATTCCAAGAACCCCTTCATGCCAATTTTTTCCAGCAATCACGTTTACTAAATGTGGTTGTTCAGTTTGGTTTAAAATCTGTTCGGCTTCTTTGGTGATCGTTGCAACTAACGTTTGCCGTTGCTGATTTAAATCGTGAGTATGCTGTGCTAACTGAACAGCTTCAGTTTCATCAAGGGTTGTCAGTAATTTGACTCCCAGCGAAGCATCCTCAAGTCTTCCAAGCGAATTCAACCGCGGAGCAATGGTAAATCCAATTGTATCACTGTCAATTTCATCCGGCTTGGTTTTCGTAACTTCAAGCAGCGCGCTTAATCCCGGGCGCATTGTTGTTTTCAGTTCTTCAATTCCAAATGAAACCAAATCGCGGTTTTCATCCGTCAGCGACATTACATCCGCAACCGTCCCAATTGCAACCAGGTCAAGCTCTTCTTGCGGAATATCATCAAGGAGGGCACACGCAACCTTGAACGCAACCCCAACGCCGGCAAGTCCTTTAAACGGATAATTTCCCTTCGGATGCATTGGATGCACGATTGCATATGCTGGCGGAAGTTTCGCTGGCAGTTCATGGTGATCCGTAATGATGACATCAATGCCCTGATCCATCAAATATTGAACTTCATCATATCCAGAAACCCCATTATCAACGGTGATCAGCAACTGCATTCCCTGTTTTTCAAGATTTTGATACTCTGCTAAGTTCGGCCCATATCCATCCTTAAACCGATCGGGAACAAAATAATGAACATCCGCTCCCAACTGAAGTAAGGTTTCATACATCACCGCCGTACTGGTAATTCCATCGGCATCATAGTCACCATAAATAAAAATTTTCTGATTTTCAATAATTGCCTGTTGAATCCGGTCAATTGCCTTTTCCATGTCATAAAGCAAATACGGATCGTGAACATGCTGTCCCTGCGGCTCTAAAAAATCCTTAATTTGATTTGCGGTTTCCATTCCGCGCTGAGCTAAAATTTTAATCAGCAGCGGCGAATGATGCAAGGTTTGAGCAAGCTCATTGATTTGCTGATCATTAAGCTTGGAAACCGTCATTTTCCAATCATAATTTGAAGTAATCAAATCTTATTCCTCTTCGTTTTCTGACTTTCCTGCAACCTGTTCCTGTAAATCTTTTACTTGACTGTTCAAGTTCTTGATTTGCTTCTTGTGCTTAAATGACGAGGATACTGAGAACAGCATCGCAATAATCACGCCAATTAAAATTGAAACGATGATTAAAATCACAAGGGGAATTTTTACCTTGGCCACAAAAAAGTTTACTGAAACACTTTGCATATTTGAGATTGAAAAAATTGCCACAACTAACAGTAAGACAATAACTCCAATCAAACTTAATTTCTTTTTCAATCTAAACTCTCCTAAATACTAACCGACTTACTTTTGATTAAAGATTCCCGCTGCCAAAAAGTCGCCCAATCGCGGAAACAACGTATAACCAACGTTTGCAATGTTGAAGAAAAACGGCAGGTTGAGTTCCCGTTTCGCCGTTCCAATTGAGTGAACGATTTTTTCGGCAACCAACTCTGGATTTAAAACGATGCCACCGATTTTCTCTAAATAATTGCCGCTTTCATCAGCTTTATCGAAAAATTTTGTTCGAATTGGTCCGGGGTTAACCGTCATCACGCTAATTCCGAGCGGCTTCAATTCGAGCCGTAAAGCATCTGAATATCCCAAAACAGCAGCTTTTGTTGCTGAGTAAACAGATGATTTCGGCGTTGCAATTTTACCGGCCATTGAAGCGACGTTAATGATTGCTCCGCGTTTGCGAGTTGCCATCTGCAAAGCGGTGAACTTTGATAAGTAAATCGTTCCTAAAACGTTGACCCGAAACATTTTTTCAGCAACTTGCATATCGAAATCAAGCGCATTTTGCATTAAACCAAAACCTGCATCGTTTACTAAAACATCAATTGGGCCAACTTCATTTTCAATCTGGTAAACGACCTTTTCGATTCGTTCCGGATCAGCAACATCCATTTGAACGGCATATGCTTTCTTGCCGCGAAATTCAGCACACGCCTTCGCAACTTCTTTTAGCCGATCCAAATTTCGCGCACATGCAACCACGATTGCGCCTTTTTGAGCTAACTGGTAAGCAATTTGTTCACCAAGGCCTGATGAAGCGCCAGTCACCAAAACAACCCGATCTTCTAAATTTTTTAAATCACGATATCCACTCATTATTTTTCCCTTCTTTCTGGAAAAGGAACATTATAGGTATCAAAATCCCGAACAACCCGTGTATTGGGGAAAATCTCCCGGGCATCCGCCTGCAATTTCTTAACCATTGGTCCGACATACCGGGCTGAAATATGGGTCAATAACAGCTTCTTAACGTGATCCCGCTGAGCAGTTTGAGCTGCTTGAATACATGTTGAATGGTAGTAATTGCGTGCAAGCTTTGCTTCGCCCTTTCCAAAAGTACTTTCATGAACAAGGACATCTGCATTGAGAGCTAACTTATCAATTCCAGCCGTCTTTCGGGTATCCCCTAAGATTGCAACTGTCCGGCCCTTCTTCGGGGCACCAATGAAATCTTTGCCATTTAACTGCGTTCCATCATCAAGCGTCACAATTTGGCCTGCTTTAATCTGACCGTAAATCGGACCTGGACGAACGCCGGCTTCCTGTAATTTTTCAACCATTAATTCGCCTGGATAATCCTTTTCTTCAACGCGATAGCCAACACATTTGATTCGATGATCAAGGCCGGCATAAGAAACCTTAAACCGATCATTTTCGAAGAGGACCCCCTCTTCGTCATCAAGCTCAACGTATTGGATTGGATATGCTAAATGAGTTTGCGAAACCCGTATTGATGTTTCAACAAATTGTTTGATTCCCCGCGGTCCGTAAATCGTCAGTGAAGTTGCTGCTTCTGCTCCTTGAAATGAACGACTGCTTAAAAATCCTGGAAGACCGAAAATATGATCACCGTGAAGATGAGTAATAAAAATTTTCGTTACTTTCCGGGGACGAATCGTCGTTCGCAAAATTTGGTGCTGGGTTCCTTCGCCGACATCAAAAAGCCAAACTTCATTAATTTCATCAAGCAATTTCAACGCAAGTGCCGTCACATTTCGAAATTTCGATGGTGATCCGGCACTGGTTCCTAAAAATTCAAGTTCCATGAAATCGACCCTATCTATTTTTTATTTCTCTCAAAAAATAATAGTCCACTATAATTAGTGAACTACTATACCATTATTAATTTTACTATCATTCAATCTAAA
>DWVG01000092.1 GCA_019120355.1 Candidatus Ligilactobacillus faecavium | reverse complement strand
CGCCGAAAGCAACTAAATCTCCTTCATTTTCGCGTGATTCATTATCTGCCAAAATAATAAACTTTCCGTCCTTTAAAAATTGAACGGCATTTTCAACTGTATTTTCCATTTACAACAACTCCTTCCTTTATATCCAAAATAATAACATACGATATTACGATATTCAATATTAATATACGTATTTATTCTATAAATAAATTATAAAATAAATTATTTCGTTGTTTATTTTGGTATAAACGAACAATAACTAAAATAGGATGACGTTCAGTGATGGCCCTGATATAAGAATTAATGTTTGGAATTTTGTACTGAAACAGGGTTTTAAAATTTAACATTTATAGTTATTACGGATTTAATACTTAATTTATTAAAAATGGTTCGTAAAAAATGAAAATAAAAAATATAGTGAAAATGAAAGACAAGTAAGTTCTACGTATTCACTATATTTTTGTTTTTTAATTAAATTATCCAACGATAATCAAGCTATTAATTTCCGCATCTGCGTTAAAAGTTTTTAAGTGGCGTTTGAGGTATTGATATTTTTTATTATGATTTCCAAAATCAAAACGGTTAAAATAACTATTTTCATATAGTTAAATATATCAATTTCCTGAATAACAAATCCACCTGCAATTGAATTTACAAGTGATACACCATCAATTGCCATCGTTTGCAAAGCAGTATACTGGTGGATCTTTTCTGGCACGCTCGATTGCATATTATAAAGTACAAAAAGTCCTAAAATCGATAATACGAGTCGAATCAAAAAGATTGTTATAATAAAACAACACACATTATGGATCACTGAAGGAATAGTAAACAGCACCAAAATACTAATAAATGGCCAAATTAATATTTTATTTTGACTGAGGTTTTCGATTTTAATGATATTTTTGGACATAAGGCTTCCCAACAAATCAGCGATACTTAGTATAAAAACAAGTGCTGCATAGCCCACACTAACGTTTTTCGATATTTTGCCAATATACATAATTCCGTAAGCATCGACAAATGATCTAAAAACATTCAATAATGAGAAAACCAAAATCATTTTTGTTATTTTTCCAAAATGAAATTTTTTCAGTTCTAACGATCCTATGTCCTCCGCTGAAGATTTACAATGTGTAGTTTCAATTCTAAAAGTTTCAAAAAGCGAAACTATTGTAAATAAAATATCTAATCCTAAAACAAACTTATTAGAAACAAACCGGTGTAGCAATAAATAGGACGGAATAACTAACAAGCGACTTATATTAGAAAACGCTTTAAGATGACGATTAAACTTTAAAAGTCCTTCTTTATCTTGGATTACATCCACAGTTACTCTTTGGAAAGATAGATTACTTCCAATCGCAAAAACTTGTTCCAAGAATACACAGATTAGTGCAACCCATACATTACTCGTAAGGACAATTCCTATTAAGACAATAACTCTTAATAGATCAAACATAATTAAAGATGTCCGGTCATTTAGCTTATTAATAATATTCGCTAATTTTTTACTGACCAAGATTCCCGGTAAAGTGTAGGAAGCTGATAATATTCCCATCATGATCGGGTTCCTCGACATTGTATAAATAATAACAACAATCACAAAATAATAAAACCAATCCCCCGTATCGTTGAATACGCGCGATGCTAATAGCCTTTTCTTCATTTATTCCCCTTTTTAATGCTCGGATTTATTCAAAATCAAAGCAACAAATAATTAATTTTATTAAAAAACTCAGTTTAATTTTACATTAATCGAATATGAAAAGATACTAATTTACTGGAAATTAATTTTTTAAGTACTAAAAAAGCTATGGTCGTAATAGCCATAGCTCTTTAAATCGTATAAATTTAACCTTTAGTAATAATGATTAGTCATCGTTTTCAACGGCAATCTTGTTACCATTTGTTGCGTTTAACTTAACAGTAACTTTCTTGGCGCTCTTGGTTGCTTTCTTTGATGAAGCCTTTGAGCTCTTCTTGGCCTTAGCATTCTTAACGCTTGAGCTCTTAACTGATGAAGCTGATGATGAACTTGCAGCAGTTGCTGTGCCGTCAAATTCAACTTCATAAACTGGAGTTTCATTGCCGTTAACCTTTGTCATTTCAAGTTTCCATGATGTTGGGTTGCCGGTTACGTTAGCGTACTTCTTAGCCAAGTTGATTGCGTCAACTGGACTCTTCTTTACATCATTAACGTTTAATGCATTTGCATCTTTCTTGTCGTTTGAAGACATCTTCTTTGTCTTGTTCTTGATGACTTCATTTGTCTTTTCAGCGTTAACGATCATCTTTACGCTTTGAGTCTTCTTAGCGTTGAACCCTTCTAATTCATATACTGGTTCTTGCTTGTTATCGTTATGATTTTCAACAGAAACTTCCTTTAATGAGAAGTTCTTGTTCTTGTTTGTAAAGATTTGTTGTAATTGTTGTGCACTTTCAGTATATTGACCTGCATTAATTACTTGATCAGCATTAACACTTGCACCTACCATACTTAAGCCTGCAGTCATTGTTAATGCAGCGCCTAAAAGAACTAACTTATTATTTTTCTTCATTCGAATTACCTCCCATAACTTAACGAATAAAATTATAGAAGGATAATTAGGTTAATCAATTACTAAGCCTTAGTTTTTTTATGAAAGATTTTTGATATTTAAGAAAAATATGTGAAGGTTACCAAATTACTTGGTAACCAGGCCGTATCCAACTCCGCGAATCGTCCGGATAAGCCGGTTTGACCGGTCATCATCGTGGATTTTTTGCCGTAAGAGCCGGACATAAACGTCAACAATGTTTTGTTGGCCCTTAAAGTCCTTGCCCCAAATTTGATCTAAAAGCATGTCCCGTGAAAGAACATCGCCTTGGTGTTCAAATAAAAGCAATAACATTTGAAATTCACGGTGAGTTAACCGGATACTTTCACCATTCCGATATACCTGACTGGTCTTCAAATTCAATGTGAGATCTTGAGTGCGGTAAATACTGTCGTTGACCGTTGTTTTGGTCTTGTTCCGCCGAATCACAACTTGCGTCCGTGCTAATAGCTCTTCTGTTCCAAATGGTTTCGTTACGTAGTCATTAACGGCCGGATTGCCAACCACGGCGTCAACGTTCTCCTTGCTGACCATTGCAATTACCGGAACATTACTTTCATGTTGAATTTGTTCAATCACATCGGCAGCGTTAATTGCCGGATCATCCCAATCAATGATCACTGCTTGAATGGTATTACGTTCACGTTGATAAATTGCAATTGCTTGTTCATGATCCCCAGTCCATAAAGCCTCTAAATCATTTGATACTGAAACTAATGAATCGCTTAATCCTTTTTTGTTGGTGACAAGTAAAATTTCTTTCTTTGTCATTCAGCAACACCCTTTATTATATATTTTCACTTCATAACTAATGATACCAAAAGATATCAATGAAAAAAAAGACTAAAATAAGAATTATTTTTAAAATATTCTGAAGTTTATATTCGATTTTGATAAAGAAAACTTTTCAAAATCGCCGGTGAAATCAACTTTTTATTCTCTTTGTTTCAAATTTAAGGTAAAATTAGTTTGATACTTTAAATTAAAGGAGCGAATTCAAATATGATGGAGGATGTTAATCAACCGAAGAAATCATATATTACCTGGCTAGTGTTGGCGTTAATGGATTTTGTAACCGTCATTGGCTTTGATGATTTGATTTATAACTTTCAAAATCAAGGATTAAGTGTAATTTCAAGTTGGGTAATCATGTTATTTATTTACGTGATCCCCTACTCATTAATGGTCGGTCAGCTTGGATCGGCGTTCAGTAAGGAAGGCGGTGGGTTAAGCTCGTGGGTTCGCGGAACAAGCGGCGAGTTTCTCGGTTATTTCACTGCCTGGACATACTGGGCCGCATCGATTCCGTATGTCGTTGATACGGCGAACTCGGTTGTTGTCGGGCTTGGATGGTGTTTTAACGGGAATGATTCCCTTGAAAATCACCTCTCAAATGCCAAATTTGCATTATTAAGTTTATTAGTCTTTGTAATTTTCATTTTTATTCAATCCCGTTTCAAAAATTCACTTGAAGTCTTAAGTACCATTGGCGGGGTTGCCATGTTTGGAATGACGGTCCTTTTTGTAATCATGACATTTGGGGCTTTGGCTGAAGGCCGTCACATTGCAACCCAACCTTTTAACTTGCACGCAATTCTTCCAACCTTTAACTTTAAATACTTCGCAACGATTGGAATGTTGATCTATGCAATGAACGGTGCGGAATTAGTTGCTCCGTTCGTCACCCGGATGAAGAAACCGAAATCAGATTTCCCGAAGGCCATGATCATGTTAGCGGTCATGACAGCCTTCTTAACGATTTTCGGTTCATTCTCACTGGGAGTTTTCTTCAATGCCCACCACTTGCCAAATGACCTTAAGATGAACGGTTCATACTATGCCTTCCAAGCTCTTGGACGGCAATTCCATGTTGGCAACTTCTTCATGTATTGCTTTGCATGGACCGAAGTCTTTTACATGTGTGCTTTGTTAGCCGTTTTATTGGATGCGATGACGCGGATCTTGATTTCCGACACTGGTTCAAAATACATGCCGAAGTTTTTACGGAAAACAAATGCCAATGGCTTACCGGTTAACGGCTACATCTTAACCTGCGTTTTAAGTGCCTTCATTATCGGACTTGGAATCTTCCTTCCGGATATGAACGACATTTTCAACTGGTTACTGAACCTTAACGGGATTGTTTCCCCTGGGGTTACCTGCTGGATCTTCTTCGCATTTATTAAGATTCGTGAAAAGGAAGACCAATTCCCATCAGAATACGTCTTTATTAAAAACCGGAAATTTGCGTTAGCAGTCGGCTGGTGGATGCTGATCGTTACTGCGGTTGCGACGATCTTAGGAATTGCTCCGCAAGATGTCAGTCAATTCTCAGGAACATGGTGGTATGAATTAGCAATCAATATCATCGCAATCATTGTTTTGATTGGCTTAGGTGCGATCATGCCATACGTAACACGGCGCGAACAACGCAGTTCAATTGGCGAAGCCTTCACGAAACCGCAATGGATCGGGATGATCAGTGTCTTGTTAGTTGCAATGGTCGGCAGTTTCTATCTTGGCGGGACGCACCTTGCAATGCGTTGGTGGTACATTGGCGGTCTGACCCTTGTGGGAATTATCTTGATTATTTTGATTGGGAAAAAGGAATATACTGCTGAAAAATAGTGCATGAAAATTCTTGGATATTAATGAATTATCTTTTACAATGAAGGTAGTAAAGGAGATTTTAACTATGAATTTAGATAGTGTATTCGTGCTTAAAAGTGAAGAAAAAGGTTATGTTAGTTCAGTTAGTGGCGAAGAAGGACATGAAAAAGTGACATTCAGTGATTTTTGGATGGATGCCAAACCATTTATGGACTTTGACGGTGATAAGGATGACAGTTGGTATCCGGTTCAATTGGCTAATCGCTTAGGATTGAAAATCGTTAAAATCACTGCAACTGAAGATGACTTTGAATAATAAATTCCAATTGGAATAAAAGCGAAAGCTGTGACAATTGTCACGGCTTTCTTTATGAGAAAGAAGGAGAATAAAATTGCAAGTAAGTAATCATCGCCGATGGATCGTTTTCGGAGCGATTGCCTCAATTTTTTGGGGATTATCAGGGATTATTGCAAAGTTTTTATTTGAAGTTCCGCAAATGACACCGGTGTTTCTTACGCAGGTCCGGATGATTTTTGCAGGCGGAATCATAGTATTGTTAGCAGTCATTTGCGGTCGTCACCCTTTTGCCGTTTTTCGTGACCGGCATGCAGTCCTTCAACTTTTGATTTACGGTATTATTGGCATGATTCCAGATCAGTTGTTTTATTTTATTACGGTAAATTATGGAAACGCATCAATTGCGACGATTCTTCAATTTGTTGGCCCGTTTTTTGTAATGCTTTATATGGCATTGGTTCATCATCAACTCCCCCGGCGAATCGAAATCATCAGTGCAATCGTCGCCTTTATTGGAGTGGCAACGGTTGCAACGAACGGGAGATTTACCCACCTTGCAATTACACCAGCAGTTTTATTTTTTGGAATTCTATCTGCAGTTGGAGTAATGACAACGACTGTTAGTCCCCGACAGTTACTTCAAAAATATGACGCGCTTACGGTCACCGGTTGGGGAATTTTAATTGCCGGAATTGCGTTATCGATTATTCATCCGGTAATTCCAAAAGTAAATCTAGTGCCAATAAACTTTATTGAAATCATTGGCGTAATTTTAATCGGAACGATCATTCCATTCTTGTTATTCTCGGTGGCCCTGAAATACGTCAACCCGACAATCATGAGTTTACTGGATGCATTTGAACCAATTACTGCTACCTTTGGCTCGGTTATTTTGATGGGATTAACGCTTAGTGTCGCCGAAATTATTGGCTCGATTTTGATTATTATTGCGGTAATTGGATTGAATTATCAACCGAAAAAATCATAAAAATAGATTGCGAAATTCTTCGCAATCTATTTTTTAAGTTATGCTTCTCAAAAAATTTTTTTCTGCTTATTTTGGCTAGTTTTTGCATTTTTTGCAAAAAAAATAAAACTGAGACATCGGCCTCAGTTTACATTTAATATTATCCTTCATAAGGTAGTTCGACTTTTACCTTTTCCAAAACATGCCCTTTCATGGCATCTAACAGCTCATTCATCCAATAGCCGTTTTCCAATGGAAGTTCGGTATCAAGAGCGTAGACAGTCAATGTATAATTGTGAACGCCTTCTGGTGGCCGCGGGCCAAGATAATTGCGACTGATTTTTTGATCGCCACCTACAAGATAACCGGCTGCACTATTATTTCCTTGAATAAAGTCATGCAACTCACGACTGGCATTTTCAGGTAAATGGTTCAATTCAACTGGAATGTTAGCTGCTGTCCAGTGAATCCAAGCAAATCCGCAAACTGGAATCGCATCAAAGTCAACTAACGTTAATGCAAAAGTTTGGGTTCCAGCAGGCGCATCTTGAATATCAATTGGGAAAGAAACAATTGGATGATCTTCTAATTGAAATTCAGGAGCTGCTTTCTTTGCGTACTTATCAGGTAAAAAGCCCCGATCTAATGGAACATTAACTTTCATTTTTTCACCCTATTTCTTTTAATTCTGTAATCATTATAACATTATGGACAAAAAAGGCCTGAGCACCCTGCTCAGACCTTTCGTTATTATGCCTTTTTCATATACCGCATCGGTTCCGGATATAATTCTTGACGGAAACGGGTTGTTGCGTTGTCTGTCCGTTTGTACTTAGTAATCGCAAGCTGATTAAGCTCAGCCTTTGTTGACGCTTTCAAATATACTTTTCCTGATTGACATCCGACCATTAACCACATTTCAATCACTCTTTCTAATTAAAATTCCCCATATCTCCCCGTTGCATTCTCCAAATTACTTAACCTTTTTCTTTATTTTGCCATAAAAAGTCGTCAATTAATAGAAAATATTTTGGATACAATTTTGATATGCACTACAATTGATCCTTCAAAAGCGTGTCGATTGAAACTTGATACAGATTACTGATCTTGACCAAGTCATTTACACTCGGAGTGCTGATTTCTTTTTCCCAATTGGAAATCGTTTGCTGGGAAACAAATAAAATATCTGACACTTCTTCTTGGGTGTATCCTGAATTTTGACGAGCAATTTTCAGGTTTTTACCTAACTGCATCCTCCTACATCGCCTTTCTTTTTAAGATTGCTTTGTAGTTCTTTACTATCATCACCGATCTCCTATCACATCTTCATTGTATCGATTTTTTTAAATTGCGTCAAAAAATATTGTTATAATTTGTATATGAATTTCATTATGGATAATCATTCATAAATAATATGAGCTAATCAGTTAATTTCCTCGCTGCAGCCAAGGTTAACGGCGTTTTTAACCGAATTTCCATTGCGACAAGCGTCTTTTCCCGTCCTCGATTAGAAATCATTTTTTCTTCATGAGCAGATCCCGGAATAATTTCTCCCTCACCAACATAACTAAATTCTTTTCCCGCTGCATCATTGCGTTTGATAAAAATTTCGATGCGGGTTTGCTGCTTTCCTTGATCGACTCCTCGCAGCAATTTTTGAACTTCATCTGAGGTTAAATGCCGCGGACTGCGTGTATACCACTTGATCACGGAGTTGGCCGTAAAGTCATTTTGATAACGGGCGCTGCGTTGAAGTTCATCATCACTTTTGTGATACGTAATAAAGATTGGACATACCTTATCTGTGACCCGATATCCATAAAGCGGTGCGCTGACGTCCTTTTCCCAGTTCAAAAGCCTGCAAACATCTTTACGTGAGTATGACTGGTACATCGTAAATTGCTTCTGATTGTTGTAATGTTGATTGAAATCTAATCCAACCTCGATCGCATCATTTACGAGTCGCTTAAAATCCGTTCCGTTTTGGGTCAATACTTGTTTGAATGCTGAACTTAAGCTGATTTCCAACAAATCCGTTTGAATCAATGAATGATCGCCGTATTGGGCCTTGCGGGTCGTCTTTCCGGCCTTAACGTCAAAAAACGCTAGTGAAAGAACCTGGATGATCGATTGGATGACCGCATCGTTGACATAAATATGCTGTGAATTAAAAATTTGCTTCAACTGGTCAAATGCAATATGCCCATGTTCGATCAATTCCCGCAACACGATCAATTCATGCGGCCGTTTCCCATTGGCCAGTTCCTTTGTGATAAACGTCAAAATCTGATTTTGATATTCTGAAAGCTGAACTTTTTCACCCATTTTCTTTAAAAATTCCGCATAGTTATTCAGTCGTGGGTTTTCAATAAACGGTCGGGCAGAAACTGTTCCGAATTTTTGATAATCCATCAATAACGGTGCACGGCCAAGTTGCTGTTTTAAGTTTAGATACTCAGTTTTCAATGTTTGAAGCGAATTGAGTTTGACCTTTGCCAGTGAATCCAAAATAATCTGTTTTGAAATAGATGTAAAATTGATCGTTGAAACGCCGACAAGATCTTCAGTCAGCAATTCGGCTTTCAAATGATCTGGATCCCCGTCGTTGTCGCCATAAAGAGCAATCGGAATTAAATAGTTATTCCGGTAATTTCCGATGAAATCAATGACCGTTACGAAATCTTTTCCTGGATATTTCCGTAAACCACGGCCGAGTTGCTGAGTAAAGACAATGCTTGATTGCGTGGTACGCAGCATTACGATTTGATTCAAGCACGGAATATCGACTCCTTCATTGAACAGATCAACCGTAACGATGTATTCAAGCTGATGTTTTTCAAGCAACGCAATCACCCTTGCCCGTTCCGTTACACTTGAGTGATTTGTCAATGCCGCTGCCGGATGGCCTTTTTGTGTAAAAATTTCTGCAAGTTGGATTGCTTCGGCAGTGCGACTGCAAAAAACTAACCCGGCAATTGGTTGCCCGGTGTCACCATAATAGTTCAACTGGTCTAAAACATAATCGACCCGCTCGTTCGCTGTTAAATGCTTTAATGATGCCGTATCATCGATCAACTGTCCGTTAATTTCATAATCTGCAACGCCAACATAGTGAAACGGACATAGCATATTATTTTCTAAAGCATCTTGCAACCGGATTTCGTACGCTAAATTATAATCAAAAAGTTGAAAAACATCTTGATTGTCCATTCGCTCAGGCGTGGCAGTCATGCCCAACCAGAATTGCGGTTTGAAGTAATTCAACAATGCTTGGTAATTTTTGGCAGCAGCATGGTGCGCTTCATCAATAATGATGAGGTCAAATTCATCAGGAGCAAATTGCTTCATTTTCTCCATTTGTGAAATGGTTTGGACCGTTGCAAAAACGTATTTGGCTTCTGCATGGTGCTGATTACCGCTTAAAATTCCGAAATCAGATTCCGCCCCGCCAATCACTTTATAAAAGCTTTCCTTAGCCTTTAACAAAATTTGTTCGCGATGAACAACAAATAAAAAGCGATGCGGCTTAAATTTCTTTGTCCATAAAGCTGCTAAATAAGTTTTTCCCGTTCCGGTTGCCGAAACGATCAGTCCCCGAGAAGCGTGTTGCTGATAATACAAATCTTCCAATTCGCTAAGGGCTGCCGCCTGCATTTTATTGGGCGTGATTGCAGCTGGGGGATGAACTGACATTTTAGATTGCGACCGTTGCGGTTTGACGTAGTTTTCTTGATAACCATCGATCCAATCATCCGTTAACGGGAAACTTTGCTGCAATAACCGGTCAAATTCCTGGTTGAGTTGTTTAACAAACTGCCCCTGATGCATTGACGTCAGACGTAAGTTCCATTCTTGATTTTGAATCAATGCACTGCGTGTAAAATTTGCACTTCCAACATACGCCGTTTGGTATTCATCATAATCAAAGAAATATCCCTTCGCGTGAAATCCGGGAGTATTCACAATGCGAACATCAAGATTAGAGATCTTCATTAACTCGCGAAAAGCAGCGGGCTCATTAAACCCTAAGTATGTCCCCGTGATCAAAGTTCCATGTACGCCTTTATCTGCCAGTTCCTTTAAAATCACTTTTAACGGCGTCAACATATCGCGGGTAATAAAAGCCACCGCCCATTTAAATTTCTTACAGTGCAACAATTCGTATTTAAGGTGTTGCCATAAACAATCTTGCGGCTGATTGGTAATGATTTGCGGTGCAAGGTATTGATTAGAATGATTTGAATTTGCCTGAATCAGACTGTTAGTCAAAATTTGGTCAAAAAATTGTTTTTCCAACTCAATCACTCCTCATGGTAGTAAGAAAGAGATTGTGATTTATATCACAACCTCCTTTCCATTAATCATTAAATTCTTTGTATGGATAATTCTTTAAAATCCGACTGTAAAAGCCGATCTCATGCAAGGTTTCTAACAACTTCTTTTGGTAGTATGCTCCGGATGGCGCATCTTCGAGCAAAAAGCCATCCGTTGAAAAGTTTGCTGTGACCTTACCGACCGTAGTGATTATTGGTAAAGTAATAAATCCTAACCGATTGATCACTTCGCGCAAGGCTTCGCCACCAAACTGACCAGCGCGCATACTATCGGCGTAGCTAATGATTTTGGCTGGCTTCCGATTCCCTTCAAATGCAAGGTAATCGATCGCGTTTTTCAAAACGGCCGGAATTGAATGGTTGTATTCCGGCGTAATGAAGATGTATCCGTCAGCGGTTTGCATGTCGTCGATCCATTGCTGTTCATTCGGTGCAAGCTTCCGTTCCGGATTATTGATCGGCGGTAAATCTTCATGGAAGAAGTCCAAGTGATATTGATTTAACGTAATAAATTTAAAGGTAACTTCATCGCGTTCACTGACGAACGGTGCAATCTCATTTTCAAGGTATTTAAACAGTCGTTTGCCAATCGCCACTTGACGGTTGCTTCCTAAAATAACATTGACTGTAACCATTTTATCGCCTCATTTCATCTTTTATTTTTCTTTGCTGCTTTTTGCGTAACTAAAAATGTAAATAACAATGCAATCAACTGTAAGATAAACAGCAGGCAAAAGGCCGTCCGCACGCCGGTCATGGTTCCAAAAGCAATTTGATGCACTGTACTTTGATGTTCCGCAACAATCGTTGCAACAATTGAAGTTCCCAGTGCGCCGGCTAATTGTTGCACAGTATTCAAAACGGCATTTGCATCGGTGCTGAATTGGTCTTCAACCTGGTGCAACCCGCTTGTCATCGTGTTTCCAGAACTAAAAGCCTGCCCCATGATTGCAATTGCAAAGAAGATAATAATCATCCAAATCGTCATCTTCGGCATAAAAATGCTGAAAAGCAAGGTAGCGACAGCATACAAACTAAATCCGAGCATGATTGGCTTCCGCGCTCCCAAAACATCGTACATCTTTCCACCAAGCAATGACAGGAAAATTCCCAGCGTTGTTCCTGGCAAAAGCAGTAAACCAGCAACGAATGCATTTTGGTGAAGTGATAATTGCGCAAAATTAGGCAACAAGAAACTTGTTCCTAAAATACTGAACTGTGAAATCATCAGCGCAAGCGTACTTAAATCAAACCGCCAATTCAACAATACATTGGTCCGAATCAACGGATGTTGAGGTTTCTTTGAATACTTGTAGAATCCAATGATGGCAACGACACTGACTAACAGTAAAACAATGACCCGCCAGTCAAGCCAACCAGAAATTGAAGCTTGGTTCGTTGCGAACACTAGGCTGCTGAACGCAATTGCTAAAATGATCCAACTGATGAAATCAAATTTTAAATGTTCAATTACTGATTTCTGGGTAATTGACGTTATTCCAAGAAGCAACGAAATTACCAGCAATGGTAATAATACTAAGAAAATAACCCGCCAGCCAAACATTTTGACAATGAAACCACCCATTGTTGGACCAACAGCTGGTGCAATCGCGATAATCAGATTTGCAAAGCCCATTACCGTTCCGGTCTTTGAAATCGGGACCTGTTCAACAATGATGTTAAACATCAACGGTAATGCAATCCCCGTTCCAATTCCTTGAATCAATCGTCCAAGTAAAATAATTGCAAAGGACGGCGCAATCATGGCCGCAACCGTTCCTAAAATAAAGAATAAGTTTGAAATTACAAATAAGCTTTTCGTCTTAAAGCTGCGTTTTAAAAATGATGACGTCGGAATTACAAGTGCAAGAACTAGCAAGTAGCCGGTCGTCAACCATTGCACCGCAGATGTTGAAACGTGAAAATCGCGCATGAGCGTTGGAAAAGCAACGTTCATCGCAGTTTCAACCACAATTCCGGCAAATGATAAAATTCCCGTTGCGGTAACCGCCCTTAAAGTTTTTGAATTCATTCAATAATCCTCCATAAAAAATATTACAGTTGATTATTATAGCAAACAAAACGGCGAAAACAAAAGAAGGTCGCAATCAATGCAACCCTCTTCCAATCTATTATTTAAATATTACCAAACGTATAATCCAACCATTGCAGCTGAAAGAAGTGATACAAGAATTCCTGAAAGAAGCATGTATCCAACGTTCTTTGAGATCAAGTCGTTCTTTTCACGATTTACGATTCCTTTGAAGCAACCGATGATCATTCCGATTGTCGAAAGGTTAGCAAATGATGTTAAGAAGACTGTCAAGACAGCTCTAAAGTGCGGTGCAAAGGTATGGATGATTGGTGAAACCTTCCCCATAACAACGAATTCGTTGGTGATCAACTTCGTTCCCATGTACTGACTTAATTGTAAGACAGTGTGCGGATCGCCGCCGACCCCTAAGAGCCATGCGAATGGGTAAAGAATGTAGCCAAGGATCTTTTCCATTGACCAGATATGTACTAATGAAAGAATCTTATCGATCAATGCAGCTAAAGCAACGAATGTGATAACGTTGGCAGCGATGATCAATACCAAACGGCCGGCACCCAAAATTGAGTCACCTAAGAATGAGAAGAATGGTTCTTTCTTACCGTCAGCTTCAACATCGCCTGATTCTTTGGCTGCTGAGCCTTTCATTGTGGCAATTGTATCTTCAGCTTCCGAGACTTCAACCGGGTTGAGCATTGCAGTTACGATCAAAGCGTTGATTACGTTGATCGGGACAGCGGTCAAAATGAACTGTGCCGGCATCATTTGCATGTATGAGCCTAAAATCGAAGCTGTAACACAACTCATTGACATCATCGCAAGCGTCAAGTTCCGGGATGCCTTCATTTGTTTCAATTGAAGAGATGAAACAGCTAAGGCTTCAGTGTTTCCTAAGAACATCATTTCAACGGCGAAGAATGATTCAAACTTCGGTTGCCGAGTGATGAATGCTAAAATCTTTCCAATCCACTTGATAACCCATGGCAAGAAACCAATGTAAGTTAAGATATCAAACAATGGAACGATCAAAAGAATTGGCAACAAGACGCTGACAAAGAAGTCCATGTTCTTCACGTGAACCATACTTGGAATACAGAATGCAATCCCTTTGTATGCAACTTGGATCAAGGTGTCAAATCCGGCAGCTAACCCTTTAACGATGTCACGTCCCCACGGAACCTTAACCAGGAAGAACGCCATCAAAAGGTTAAAGACTACCATAATGCCGATACCCTTCCAATCGATCTTCTTGCGGTCCTTTGAAAAGAGCCAGCCGATCAGAAGGAAGATAAGTAAACCAATAATATTAACTGTGAGATACAATTGTTCTCCTCCTCAATATAATTGCTAGTAAATTTATAACAATCTAATTGTACCCAATTAAATTCGATAATTCAATTAAATTATTAACATTAATCAAAAATAATACCTTATTGTTTGTAAATCGGTTCTAATATCTAAAATCATTCGTTTAATTTTATTAATTGGTAAGTTCCAATTTAATTTTTAGTCATTGCGTTTCGCTGTTTTGGCTTCAACTTCTTTTTCGCTATTTGCTTTATCTGGCAAAATCAGATTCAAAATAACTCCGATAACTGATGCCACGGCTAAACCTGAGAATTGATATTGTCCAAGCTGAAGGTAAGCATTTCCGATCCCAATAACTAAGATCGTCGAGGCAACCATTAAGTTGCGCTTCTTTCCTAAATCAACTTTGTTATCGATCAAAACCTTTAATCCATTTGAGGCAATTACTCCGAAAAGCAGGAATGAGATCCCACCAATTACCGGACTTGGAATTGATTGGATCAGCGCACTTAATTTGCCGATAAAACTAAATAGGATTGCAAATAACGCTGCGCCGCCAAGAACGTAAACACTGTGAACCTTGGTAATCGCAAGGACCCCGATGTTTTCACCGTAACTTGTAACGGGCGGACCACCGACAAGACCGGCAATAATTGATGCTGTCCCATCACCGGCAAGCGTATGGTTCAAGCCGGGATCCTTGAAGAAATCCCGATCAGTTAATTCATTCAAAACCATGATATGGCCCATGTGTTCGGTCATGGTAACGAATGCAATTGGTGCCATACTCAAAATTGCGCCCCAGAAAATGTGCGGGTGGTATGTCACAAATGGAATTTGGAATGCTGGCAAGCTGATCCAGTGCGCCTTGGCAATTGGCGCAAAGTCGACCAGACCGAATAAGCATGCAATTCCGTAACCAAAGACGATTCCCAAAAGAATCGGAATCAATCCCATAAACCCTTTGAGGTACATGTTAAAGAAGATCGTGATCATCAGGGTCAATAATGCAACCAAGAAGTACCGCAAATCATAGTGACCAGCAGCGTTAATCGTTGCGTCTTTGGCAGCTGTTCCCGCAAGCGATAACCCGATTACCATGATGATCGGCCCAACAACGATTGGCGGTAAGATTTTATCGATCCAATCTGAACCAATCTTGCTGACGATCAGGGACACGATCAGATAAACACACCCAACGGCAATCGTTCCTTGGGCGATTCCTGGATAACCGACCGTTTTCATTAAAGCAACCATCGGCACAATGAATGAAAAGCTTGATCCCATATATGCAGGAATCTTACCCTTCGTAATCAGGATATACATCAATGTTCCGACCCCGGAACTGAATAAGGCAATTCCTGGATTTAGTCCAACCAGAATTGGAACCAAAACGGTTGAGCCAAACATTGAAAACATATGTTGAATTGAAAGTCCGACCCATTGCCCGGGTTTCGGCCGTTCATTGACATCTAAAACAACATCGTGTTTCTTTTCAGCCATTAAAAACTTCCTCCTAACAAAAATAGCCTTTGCATATCCTGTGATACACAAAAGCTATTTCCAAATTTGATTTTCTCAAATAAACCGAACTGTCTTTTGTGGCCTCACAGGACCAAATTAAAGGACTCTTTTAAACTGTCATTCAGTATACTTGGCATTTGAATGATTGTCAAATTAATTATTTTTCGTTAGCGATTACTTTCTTTAATTCATCGACCTTATCCGTCTTTTCCCATGGAAGATCAAGATCATCACGCCCGAATGCACCGTAAGCAGCGGTTTGCTTGTAAATTGGCCGACGCAAATCTAACATTTTAATGATTCCGGCTGGGCGTAAATCAAAGACTTTCCGAATTGCGGCAACTAACTTATCTTCACTGACTTTGCCAGTGCCAAAGGTGTTGACTGAAATTGAAACCGGACGAGCAACCCCAATCGCGTATGCAAGTTGAATTTCAACTTCGTCAGCGAAGCCGGCAGCAACGATATTTTTGGCAATGTACCGGGCAGCGTAACTTGCCGAACGGTCAACCTTCGTTGCGTCTTTACCAGAGAAGGCCCCGCCGCCATGATGAGCAGCCCCACCATACGTATCAACGATGATCTTCCGGCCAGTTAAGCCTGAATCTCCGTGAGGGCCGCCGATTACGAACCGGCCAGTTGGGTTAACGTAAATTTTTGTTTGGTCATCCAATAAGTCAGCTGGAATAACCTTTTTAATTACCTTTTCAATAACATCTTTTCGGATTTGTTCAAGTGATGTGTCAGCTAAATGTTGGGTTGAAAGAACAACCGTGTCAACCCGCTTCGGCTTATGATTTTCATCATATTCGATCGTTACTTGTGCTTTGGCGTCCGGACCAAGATAAGTTAAAATCCCGTTCTTCCGGATTTCAGCAAGTTTACGCATCAATTTGTGACTTAACATTAACGGCATTGGCATTAATTCCGGTGTTTCGTTAATGGCGTACCCAAACATCATTCCTTGGTCGCCGGCACCGATCTCATCAAATTCATCTTGATCGCCTTCGCGCCGTTCGATTGATTCATCAACCCCCTGCGCAATATCAGGTGATTGTTCATCAATAGCCGTTAAAACTGCGCATGAATCACCGTCAAACCCAAATTTGCCGTCAACGTAACCAATATCATTGATCGTTTGACGGGCAATCTTTTGAATGTCAACGTATGCGGAAGTTGACATTTCACCGACAACAACCACTAATCCAGTTGTGACGGTTGTTTCGATCGCAGCCCGGGCTTGCGGATCCTGCTTTAAAACTGCATCCAAAATAGCATCGCTGATTTGGTCAGCAATCTTATCTGGGTGCCCTTCAGATACTGATTCTGAAGTAAATAAATATTTTTCTGACATAAATACGTCCCCCATTTGAATTAATAATTTTAAATGGTTACAAGGCATCTTCACAAACGTGAATCCTATCGGGAATGAATTGTAACTATTTAAGTGTACTATGCTATTCTATCATTTTTATCGAAACGCGCAATAAGAAGATCCGGTGACAGTTTATTTGTATCCAAATGTCAGGAATGGTAAAATTTAAACTATTAGATATATCTTGATATCTATAAATGTTAATTATTATATATTGGGGGCATTTTATATGCTTGATAGCATGCTTTTTAAAACCATTTTGAAGCATTCCTTTGATTTTCCAGTCAAGGTCAACTATGCCGATGGTTCAAGCAAACAATACGGTGGCGATGGAACTCCCGAAGCAGTGATCACCTTCCGCGATAATATCTCTGTCAAGGAATTGATCAAGAATCCATCCGTCTGTCTTGGCGAAGCATATATGGATGGCATTATTGATATCCAAGGCTCGATCCAGAAGATCATTGCCTCTGCATATCGTTCAGAAGGCAGCTTTTTGCGCAGTGCCAAACTGAAAAAGTACCACCCTCACCAAGATCATTCTGAAAACAAAAATAAGGCGGATATTCAAAGCCATTACGACATCGGAAATGACTTTTATAAGTTATGGCTGGATTCAACGATGACTTACTCATGTGCCTACTTTGAAAATCCGGATGATACCTTGGAACAAGCACAAATGAATAAGGTTCACCACATTTTAAAGAAGCTCGATCCGCAACCGGGCAAGACAATGCTTGATATCGGTTGCGGCTGGGGAACGTTGATATTGACGGCAGCCAAGGAATATGACCTGAAAGTTACTGGAATTACATTGAGTAAGGAACAGTACAACTACGTTAACCAACAGATCAAGGAACTGGGACTTGAAGGTCAAGCCGAAGTGATCCTTGAAGACTACCGTGAGTTGAAACACGAACCGTTTGATTACATCACAAGCGTCGGCATGTTCGAACACGTTGGTCATGATGAGTTACCAAAGTACTTTAAGATCATCAATAAGTATCTCAAGGATGACGGCATCGCCTTGATCCACGGAATCACGCGGCAACAAGGCGGGGCTTCCAATGCCTGGCTTGATAAATACATCTTCCCGGGCGGCTACATTCCAGGATTGGTTGAAAACATGACTAACATTGTCGAAGCTGAACTTCAATTATCGGATCTTGAAAGCTTGCGGCGGCATTATCAAAAGACACTTGAAATCTGGGACAAGAACTTTAACGCGCACCGTGAAGAAATCGTTGCCAAAATGGGCGAACGGTTCGCGCGGATGTGGGACTTGTACTTGCAAGCATGTGCTGCTTCATTTGAATCTGGCAACATTGATGTCATGCAGTTCCAATTAACTAAGGGACCGAGCGGAATCAACATGCCAATGACCCGTAAATACATGAACTAAATTAAATAAAGATAATAAAAGTGGCAAGGTTTTTGACCCTGCCACTTTTATTTTTTAATTCCGTTAAGACTAATTGCAATTTTCACCTGACTGTCTTTTTGGAAACCTCAAGAGTGCGAAAATTTATCTGTTCTATTCTTGAAGGTCCTTTTGACTTCAAAATTCACTTTTATTTATCATAATTCGTCATCTTCAACGGATCGACCCATTGATCGAACTGTTCAGCAGTTACTTTGCCAGACTTCAATGCAGCTTCCCGCAAAGTTGTCCCTTCACGTTCTGCCATTTGGGCAATTTCAGCACTTGCATGGTAGCCGATGTGCGGAGATAACGCAGTAACGGTCATCAACGAATTGTCAACTAAGGCTTGCATCCGTTTCCGGTTGACCGTTAATCCGGCAACCATCTTGTCCGCAAAACCCATGATCGTTCCGGCAAGAACTTCGCATGACTCAAGGAATGCAGCAATCAAGACCGGTTTATAAACGTTCATTTCAAAGTTGCCTTGCGAACAGGCAATCGTGATCGTCGTGTCATTGCCCATGACCCGCGCGGCGGCCATTGTAATGGCTTCAGCTTGAGTTGGATTGACTTTCCCAGGCATAATTGATGATCCCGGTTCGTTTGCCGGAATGTTTAATTCGTTGTAACCTGCGCGCGGACCGCTTGCAAGGAACCGCACATCGTTAGCAATTTTCAATAAGTCACTCGCCATCGTCTTAATTGCGCCATGGACAACGTTAAGTCCCGAATGAGCAGCTAATCCGTAAAACTTGTTTGACTTGGCCGTTAAGTTACCGCCATAAATTTGATTCAGATGCTTGGTAATTTGGTCGGCAAACCCGTCTGGGGTATTCAAGCCGGTTCCAACTGCCGTTCCACCAATCGCCAATTCGTTCAGGGTTGGTTTCAGTTCGGCTAAATAATCAACGTCATGCTGAATCATACTCTTCCAGCCGCTGACTTCCTGGCCAAACGTTAACGGCGTTGCATCTTGCAAGTGCGTCCGGCCGATTTTAACCACGTTCCAAAATTCATGTTGTTTCTTGTCTAACACCGTGATCAAGTGGTGTGCAGCCTTTTCAAGCTCGTTAACCTTTTCAAGCGCTGCAATATTCATTGCGGTTGGGAACGTGTCGTTTGAACTTTGACTGCGGTTGACGTCATCGTTTGGCAAAATTTCAATTAAATCATCAATTTGAGCGGCTTTATGAGCTACGACTTCGTTGACGTTCATATTCGTTTGCGTTCCGGAACCCGTTTGGTAAACGTGAAGCGGGAATTCCTGCCGTAATTCATCATCGCTTTGAGTCAGTAAAGCATCCACGGCCTTAACGATCAGGTTCGCCTTTTCCTTTTCAATATTTCCCTGTTCAAGGTTGGCCAAAGCGGCGGCTTTCTTAATGTTTAACATTGCCTTGATCACGTCCAATGGCATTAAAGCCCCCGTTGGAAAATTATGCCGGCTTCGTTCCGTTTGTGGACCCCACAATGCAGTTTGCGGAATTTTAACATCGCCAAGCGTATCAGCCTCAATTCGATAGTCTGCCATTTTCAATTCTCCCTTTCTAATCATCTACTCTAATGTTAACGCACCAGTATACAATTGGAAATACTTTCCGCGTTGCGCGATCAATTCTTCATGACTGCCCTGTTCAATAATTTTTCCGTCTTCAACAACGATAATCAAATCTGAGTTAAAAATCGTTGATAAGCGGTGAGCAATCACAAAACTTGTCCGTCCTTTCATTAAGTTATCCATTGCCCCTTGAACCTTGCGTTCGGTCTGGGTATCGATACTTGAAGTTGCTTCATCAAGGATCATGACTGGCGGATCAGCTAAAGCCGCCCGCGCAATCGATAACATTTGCCGCTGACCTTGCGATAAATCTGTGCCGTCGCCGGTAATCACGGTTTGGTACCCTTGCGGCAATTCCTGAATAAATGAGTCAGCATTGGCCAGTTTGGCAGCCGCGATCACTTCATCATCCGTTGCATCTAATCGTCCGTAACGAATATTTTCCATGACTGTTCCCGTAAAGAGATTCGTTTGCTGCAAAACGATGCCAAGTGAACGGCGCAACGCTTCTTTCTTGATGCGTTGAATATTGATCCCATCGTAAGTGATTTCCCCACGGTCAATTTCATAAAACCGGTTCAACATGCTGGTAATTGTCGTTTTACCGGCACCAGTTGGACCAACCAAAGCAACCTTTTGTCCCGGTTTGACTTTTAAGTTAACGTCATGCAAAATCGTTTTATCTTTGAAATAACCAAAATCAACGTGCTGAAAGTCAACTTTTCCCTGTAACGGAACAAACTTGGAGCCATCTTTCCATGCCCACTCATCATGCCTTGAATCGGTGGTTTCAATTAATTGGCCATTTTGGTGAGTAACCCGGACAAGATCGACGGTTCCGTCATCGACTTCCGGTTGGGCATCCAATAACTCAAAGATCCGTTTTCCGCCGGCAAGTGCCAAAATAATGTTGTTCAACTGTTGTGAGATTTGGGCAATTGGTCGACTGAATGATCGGCTAAGTTGTAAGAAAGCAGCAATTGTTCCAAGCGTTAAAGCTGAATAGCTTTTTAACGTCAAGAACCCGCCAATGATCGCGATCAAAACATATAAAATCGTCCCTAAATTTCCCATAAACGGGAACAGCATCGTCGCATAGCCGTTTGCTTTTCCGGAAGCCTCGGCCCAATCATCGTTCAACTTATTAAACTGGTCTTCAACTTGTTGTTCGTGAGAGAAAACCTTGACGACTTTTTGACCGTTCAAAATTTCTTCGATTTGAGCATCAAGTGCGCCGATGGTTTCCTGTTGCTCATTAAAGTATTTCGAACTGCGCTTCGTTAAGAAGTTCAAGAAAATAATACTGATTGCAAAAATCACGAATGAAACGAGCGTCAAAAACGGACTTAAATAGAGCATTCCGGCAGTGACAAATACAATATTAAATAACGCACTGACAAACTGCGGAAAACTTTGCATAATCATTTGTAACAACGCATCAATATCATTAGTATACCGGCTCATCAAGTCGCCGAAATTATTGCGGTCAAAGTAGCTGATCGCTAAAGTTTGCATGTGGGCAAACATCTTTTTCCGCAAGCTTAACTGAATTTTCTGCGCTAAAACCGCCATCAGTTGGGTGTACAAGGCAGCAGCCAAAACGCCCAGCAGGTAAATTCCGCCCATGATCAGCAACGCGTGGATCAAATGGATAAAGTTTGGGTGACTGCTTTTGACGAGCGGAGTGATGTAATCATCGAATAAACGTTGTAAAAACAGTGAGCCCCATACCCCAGCCGCGGCATTCACAATGATCCCTGCAAACGCCATCAGCAAAATGACGGGGTGCGAAGTAAAAATCAACTTTAAAAGGCGGTTTAACGTTGGCAAATTTTCCTTCAGCGTTCCGCGTTTACGAATTGGCTTCGCCATGCTTCTCACCTCCCTGATAATTTTGCGATTCATAAATGTCATGGTAAAGTTTGCTTGATTTTAACAGTTCAGCATGCGTTCCTTGGGCAGTGATCTTCCCGTGATCAAGCACAATAATTTGATCAGCATCTGAAATGGATGAGATCCGCTGACTGATAATAATCTTGGTAATGTGCGGCAGATCATCGCGAAAAGCTTGCCGAATCTGGGCATCCGTATTGGTATCGACCGCACTTGTCGAATCATCCAAAATCAACACTTGCGGATTTTTAAGCAAAGCCCGCGCGATACACAACCGTTGCATTTGCCCGCCAGAAACGTTGGTCCCGTTTTGTTCAAGCATTGTATCGTAACCATCCGGAAGTTTTTGAATAAACTCATCAGCATGAGCCCATTTGCATGCTTGAATAATTTGTTCATCAGTGGCATGCGGGTTGCCCCACCGCAGATTATCCTTAACGGTGCCGGAGAACAAAACGTTATTTTGCAATACAACGGAAACGTTGTCCCGCAACGTCTTCAAATCATAATCTTGGACATTGATTCCGCCAAGTTGAACTTTACCGGAAGTTACATCATATAATCGCGGCAACAACGAAACTAAGGTTGACTTCCCGGAACCAGTTTTTCCAATGATTCCCAGCGTTTCACCTGCTTTAAGGTGTAAGTTAATATCTTGCAACTGCAACTTTTGCGGATCATGGTCATAGCTGAAGTTAACGTGATCGAAATCAACCGTGCCATCCTTAACGGTTTGAACCCCATCTGCAGGTGATTCGATCGATGGTTGGGCTTTTAAAACGCGGACGACGCGGGATGCTGACGCTTCGGCCATTGATAACTGGTTAAAGATCATTGACAACATGTTTAAGCTCATCAAAATCTGCATCGTGTATGAAAACATACTAATTAACTGTCCGTCTTGAAGTTGATTGCCAACGATCAATTTCGCACCAAACCAGCATAAAAGCAGCATCGTTGCATTGACGACAAACTGCATTAACGGCGCATTCAATGCCATTGTTTGCTGGGCTTTCAGGAAAACATCGTAAATCCCATTCGCAGCATCATCAAACTTTTGATTTTCAGTATCCTGCCGAACATAGGACTTAACAACGCGAATTCCCCGGACGTCTTCTCGTACGACCTGGTTTAACACATCGTAACGTTGGAAAACTTGATGAAATAACGGCCGCGCCTTTTTAATAATTGCGAATAATCCAAGCGTCAGAATTGGAATGACAACAACGAAAATCAATGCCATTTTCGCACTGACAACGAAAGCCATCACGAAGGCAAAAATCATTACGGATGGAGCACGCACGGCAATCCGCAACATTCCTTGGTACGCCTGCTGCAAGTTGTTGGTATCGGTTGTCAGCCGCGTTACTAAACTTGCACTTGAAAAGTTATCGATATTTTCAAATGAAAATTGCTGAATATGTTCGAATAAATCATGCCGCAGATTCTTCGAAAAGCCAGCCGCAGCTTTTCCTGCAACCCAACTAGCAGTTGTTCCGGCGATGATTCCCGTCAGGGCAAGCAGCAACAACACCAGTCCAAGATGACAGATGTAAGTTAGATTGCCCTTCATGATTCCCTTATCGATCAAATCACCCATCAAAAATGGAACCGCAACGTTCGTCATTGCCTGATAAAATACCAGGATTGGTGCAATGATCGAGTACTTTTTATTTTCACGAACCGATTTCGCTAAAATTCGAATCATAAAATAGCTCCTTTCATAATAAATTTTTTACTTAATATTTTGACCGTACCACGAATTAAAAATTTTCGCTAGCACATTTTAGGTTACAAAAGGATTAAAAAATAGGTTATGACGTCCGCCATAACCTATTAACTATTTCCAAATAACTTAGTTCTAAAAATAAACCGTGAGATTCGAAAACCGCTATTTAATTAAATAGTAAATCTTCTTACTATTCGGAAATTCAACTTCCATTTGTTTTTGAACAAGATTCATCACCTTAGCCTTGTTCAAATTCTTTTTGCGAATCCGTTCAAATCCTCTTTCGCGATAAACAAAATCGTCTTTATTCTTGATGATATCGATTCGCCGATCTTGCTTGTAATTGGTCAACGTTGCGTGACAACTCGAATACGCCTTAAAGCTTTTTTCAAGCTGAACGCGAACCGCTGTCCGACTAACAACTTTCATTAATTAATCATCCTTTGATTGAAATAACTGCCATAATTTTTGAGCGACTTGGTGACACGTATGCGTTTCATCAGCCCCGCCTAAGAGGAATACCGGCTTTTTATTAAGGATAAATGGGAGTTCAAGGTTAATTCCATGAACGTGAACCGATAAGAAACCATTAGCATACAAGTATGCAAATTCTCCTTCGTTTTCAAGAACAACATGTTCCAGTTGATGCATTGAATGTACAGTTTGCTGGTCACTTTCAAGGACAAACCAACGCCGCTTTTGCTTATCTTTCCGGTATGACCGTTCGCGCATTACATCTTGAGCAAGTTCATCATACTCGTCCTTCTTATCCCGTCGCAAATGCGATAAAGTATCCTGCTCCGTAGAATTCGGAATACTTAACCGGTACAAGTCAGAAATTGTCTGAATCTGACTTGTCAGCGTGAACATCTTGATCCGATTTTCAGGATGATCTTGATTCATCCATTTCCAACTCATAATCTGTTCATTGATTGTCCGTAAAAGCACGTGCAATGCATAGTTGTGTTGATGATCTGCAAGATAACGGTAAGCATCAAAGTTTTGTTGAATCTGAGTCTTAAACTTGGCGGCTAACTTTTGATCATCCAGTTTCTCCTTAAACTCATTCAAGTTCATTGGAGTCTTTGCGATCCGCAACTGCTTAACTTTTCGATTAAGCGTCTTTAATTGTTGCGCTTGAGTGTCATCGAGCTTAAGAAACTTCGTTAAACTGTTTAAGTTTCCAAGACACATTGTTAGCAAGGCCACTTTAAATTCATTGACCTGCGCATCAAGCATGTCTGCAATTAAATAACCATGAGTAAACAATGAATCGATTCCGTAAAATAAGTTGTAATAATAATTTTGTTTATCATTTAAAACATATTTTGAAACGTCCGACAATGTTGAAATTTTCAACTTTCCGCCAAAGATTTCAGGATCAAGCCGGTACCATGTCTTCCGCCGTTCATCCTTGTCAAAGTGTTCAATGTCGCAGTATTTAACAAGCTCTTCAATCCGGTTGAACGCCTGTTTTTCATTTTCGATTTGTTCACTGACCCACTTCTTCATCGATTTCTTTTGATTACGGATCATCTTTTGGTTTTGTTTCTGATAGGTTTGATATTCCTCAGAATAGCTTCTAAATGACTCTGGATCGCGTAAAATGTAACCAAGCCATAAATATTGCCGTAACCGGCTTGAATGGTAGAATAATAAGGCCCGGGAGCTGATTTCGCGCCGGTCATGCAAAATGTATTGCAAAAACATACTGCGTTCATATACGGGCCGAGCAACGATTCGAGCAGCAATCGGATATCCCTTTTCAAGCAATTCAAAGAAATTTTCCGTTAATTCCAAATTCAGTTTGGCCATTTGAGTAACGGTTTGACTTACAAGACTATCCGTTTCATTCCATTTCTGACTTACTTGTTCGGTAAGAGTTTTGATTTGATTCAATAAATTATTCATTCATTTTCCCTACTTTCATTTCCATTTTAATTGAAAATTTTCAATTATGTTATTAAAAAGCCTTATTGCTTAAAAAGAGGTATCAATAGTTAAATTTTAAAATCAATGCTAAAATTGAAGTATCAGTTAATAAAGGAAGGATTTTCATGGCAAGTTACCAATTCAGCTATGATTCAAAAGGATGTCGCAAGGTTTTCAAAACTTACCGGCATCAAGAAAAAATAATCAAAAAAACAATTGAAAAACAACTAACCCGGCAAATGGACACGGACTTCGCGAAGGTTAAACTTGCAACCCGGATCGAAGTTGAAGGCAATAAATGTTATGAATGCCGCGTTAATCCCCCTCAATTACCGCCAGTGCGGGTAGCATTTATTCGGGATGAAAATCAAGTTAAAATCGTCTACTTAACGACCAACATCGTAAAAGCAGACTTTACGCATGATTTAGAACATTTTTTAGGTGGGAAGTAATACGAGATGAAATTAGTCGAATTAAAACAGGCCCAGAAAACAGCGGTTACCAATTTAAAGAAGAGACGGTTTGACCTGCTCGAATTTTATACTTTTAAAAAAGACCGTTCAGTAACCATTAAGTTAACGGAAGACTCCGCCCGCTTGATTGAAACTGGCTACAAAGAACTTGATATCGAACTTAATGATCAAAATGCTAAGCGTCAAATCAAAACTTCATTTGGAAGAGAATTTCCGCGAAGTCATAAAGTTTACTTTTCTTCATCAAAAGCTAAGAAATAATCAACTTTTGACAATTATCCGAATATCAAAGTATAAAAAAGACGAACTTTCAAAGACTGAAAGTTCGTCTTTCTTAATTTAACTTCTCAAATTAATCACGTGTTTTGTATAATTCGATCCGTTCCATCATT
>DWVG01000091.1 GCA_019120355.1 Candidatus Ligilactobacillus faecavium | reverse complement strand
TCCATCAAAATTTTCCGGCCTTTATATTCAATAATTGCTGATGATAAGTAACGATCTGGAAGCGGAATACTGCCACCCGTTCCAAGTAAAGTAACATCAATCATTCGTCTTACCTCTTCCTATATTCATTTCCAATTATTAAGTTACGCTTTTTTAATGAAAAAGTACAAGATAAAGCATTGAAAAAAGAAGGTGCGCCTAAATCACACCTTCTACTTAAAGTTCACAATTGTTGCTCCATCGCCGCCAGCATTCGGCGATGCATAATTAAAGCTCTTAACAGATGGGTTAGTTGAAAGGTACTGCTTGATTGCCTGTTGCAAAGCTCCAGTTCCCTTTCCGTGAATGATTGTCACTGACGGATAACCGGCAAGCAACGCTGAATCAATGTACCGGTCAACGCTCATCAAGGCTTCTTCCTTCGTTTGTCCCCGAAGATCAAGACTCGTTGATAGCCCGGATGATGAACTGCGTTTGACACTCACATTTGCATGCGTTGCAGGCTGATCATCAACCTTGACCTTTTCAAAATCATCCGTATCAATTTTCATCTTCAAAATTCCAAGCTGAACTTCCCAATGGTGGTCATCAACTTTCCGAAGTAGGACGCCTCGCTGACCGTATGATTTAACCAAAACATCATCATCAACGTGGAATTCCTTTTGGTTCTTGGCCCGCCGTAAAACCTTATTCTTTTTAAGGTTAATCGGCTGTTCCAACTTATTCAGCTTCGTTTTCGCATCGACCAATTCATTTTCCTTAACGGCACTTGCACTTTGCGTCCGCATTTTCCGTAAATCGGCAATGATCTGATCTGCCTTGCGTTGGGCATCGTTTACGATTTGGTTAGCCTGTTGTTTAGCATGATTCAACTGATTTTCTTTTTGGCTTTCAAATTTTTCAAAGCCCTTTTCCAAATTATGATGCAATTTTTCGGCTTCTTTCAAATGTTTCTTGAAAAAGGCCTGCTTTTCTTCTGCATCATGCCGTTTTTTGACCAAATCAGCAATCATTTCATTTAAGTCTTGGCTGTCTTGCGCTACTAATTGCCGGGCAGACTGAACGATCATTTCCGGCAATCCAAGGCGTTGCGAAATGTCGAATGCGTTACTGCGTCCCGGAATTCCAATCAACAGATGATATGTCGGCTGTAAAGTTTCACTATCAAATTCCATTGACGCGTTGATCGTTTGCGGCCGTTCATAACCATAAGCCTTTAATTCGGGATAGTGGGTCGTTGCCACTACATAGCTTCCTTCAGCCCCCACAGCATCCAAAATTGCAATCGCCAGGGCTGCTCCTTCCTGCGGATCAGTTCCGGCACCTAATTCATCAAATAAAACCAGTGATTGGGAAGTAATATGCTTCAAAATATCAACAATGTTGGTCATGTGTGATGAAAAGGTACTCAAGCTTTGTTCAATCGATTGTTCATCGCCAATGTCAGCAAACACTTCATCAAACACACCGATCCGACTTTCTTCAGCCGCTGGAATAAACAAACCAGACTGTCCCATCAACTGAATCAGTCCTAATGTCTTTAATGTGATGGTTTTCCCACCGGTGTTTGGTCCGGTAATGACGATTGCCTGATAATCTTTACCAAGCGAAATGTCATTTTTAACCACCGTCTTCGGATCAAGGAGCGGATGCCATGCTTGCCGTAAATAAATGTCATTTTCAGCCGAAATTTCAGGCAACGTTGCCTTGATTTCGTGAGCATACTGGGCCTTGGCATTAATAAAATCCATCCGTCCTAAGATCCACGCGTTTTCAGAAAGCTCATTCGTATATGGTGCGATCAGTTCGGACAATTCTCGCAAAATTCGCTGAATTTCTTCTTTTTCAGCTAATTGCTGCTGCTTCAACCGGTTGTTCAAATCAACAATTGCTTGCGGTTCGATAAAGAGGGTTTGCCCCGAAGCGCTTTGATCGTGAACGACCCCGCCAAATTGACCGCGATTTTCAGCTTTGACCGGAATTACATAACGGTCGTTCCGAATCGTAACTAGTGAATCACTTAAATATTTTGACTTGCTTCCACGTGTCAGGCTTGAAAGTTTATCCCGAATCTCGGCTTCTGTATTTTCAATTTGCCGCCGTAAACTCTTCAATAAACTTGAAGCATCATCCGTAACATGCCCATCGCCTTCAATTGAGTTTAATAGACGTTTAGCAACATCGGGTAACGTTTCTAGCTGATCATTTAAATCATAAAGGCGTTGCAAAACAACTTCATCATCAAGCAATTCGCGGAAAAAGGCCTTAACGGCGTTCGTTGCCCGCAAAACCTTTGCAATCATCGCAAGTTCCTTACCGTTCAAGGTTGCGCCAATTTCAAGGCGTTTCAACTGCATTCGAATATCAAGCAGTTTCGGCATCGGAATACCGCCCTTCAACCGTAAAATATCGGCTCCGTCTTGGGTTTCATCCAGTAATTCATCGATTCGATCGTAATCGCTTTGCGGTTTCATTCGTTCGACCAGTTTTTTCCCGTTTTCAGTTACCGTATATTCTGCGAGTTGTTGCCGAATTTTGTCATACTCTAATGTCTTTAAAATTTTGCTATTCATCTTGCTCCTCCCTTCTAGAATTGATTTTGATCATTATAGTCATTCATTATCTGCTGTGAAATCACCGGCGTCTTCTTTAAAATCCATTCAGCAACCGTTGATTGTTGAACCGTGGCGCGCACGTTTTGACTTGGCCATGCCGCCATCAGTAGCAGCGCAAAGAAAATTACCACGTACATTAAAATCGTTGATAAAGCCGCCCCTGCGAATGCGTTAATTTGCGAAATTAGCGGTAACTTGGTAATTCCATTGACCGTCCGGGCTAAAAAGCGATAAATAATACTGCCGACAATTGCAATGATCCAAAATGCAAGCACGTTATAAAACATTCCTGAAAAAATCGAATTTTTCCATAAAGCCGGCATCATCGTTGCTAAAGCTGCGCCCATCGGTTTGGCTAAAAAGATTGCGAGCAAAAAAACAATAACGTAACCTGCAACACTTAACAGTGTCATCAAAAGCCCGCGTTTAAGGCCGAATCGAAAAGCTAAAATCAACAATAAAACGATAATTAACGTTAACATTTAATCACCTAGTTTTTGATCTTCAATCTTTTGTTGCAACTTATCTAATTCTTCCTGTTTTTCCAATTGATCCGAAACTGCGTTGATTGCCAAAAGTAATGCAGCCTTCTTTTCCGAAAGGGATGGCATCATTTTTTTGATCGTTGCCAATTCTTGGTTTGCAACTTCCATTACCGCATTCATGTGTTCAGGGGTACTCTTTCCAATAATCGTAAATTCTTCGCCGTCAATTTGAACCTTAAACCGACGTTTTCCCTCTGCCATATCAATTCCGTCCTTTCAATCACTTAATATTGATATTTTAGCATATTTCGCCGTTAAAAGACGGCCGAAGTTCCTTAATAAATCGCCAAGATTTCGATTTAATGGTTGCAACAATTGAAATTTGCTTTATTATTTACAGTAATAGCGATATAATTCGTTCATATATAAGAAAGGAATTTGATTATGTGTGGAATTACAGGATTCATAAATGATTCAATGGGTGCTGATGAAAAACGCCCCATTTTAACTAAGATGATGGATGCAATCAAACACCGTGGTCCCGATAGCGGCGGTCAAGTCGTTGACGAAAATGTTGCCATCGGAATGCGGCGGTTAAGCATTATTGATGTCCACGAAGGTAAGCAACCGATTTTTAACGAAGACAAATCAAAGGTCATCACATTTAACGGTGAAATTTATAACTTCCAAGAACTCCGTGATGACCTTGTTGCTGCTGGACACGAATTTACAACGCATACTGACACGGAAGTTATCCTTCACGGGTATGAAGAATACGGAACAGACATTTTGAAAAAATTACGCGGAATGTTTGCATTCGTAATTTACGATTTCAAGACAAAGGAACTTTTTGGTGCGCGTGATCCATTCGGAATCAAGCCATTTTATTACACTCAAATGGGTGATACCTTCATGTATGGTTCTGAAATCAAAAGTTTCTTGCGTCACCCAGGCTTCAAGAAGGAACTTAACAAGCAAGCCTTGAAACCGTTCATGACGTTCCAATATTCAGCCTTGAATGAAACATTCTTCAAGGGTGTATATAAATTAAAGGAAGGTCATTACTTCATCTATCGTGACGGCACAATGGACATTCACCAATACTTCGACTACAAGGCTCAGCCTTCAAACGAATCATTGAGTGAAATTACTGATGAAATCGACAATGCGGTCGTTGAATCAGTTAAAGCCCACTCAATCACTGATAAGGAAGTTAAAACTGGTGCTTTCCTTTCAAGTGGGGTTGACTCAAGTTACGTTGCTTCAGTTCTTAAGCCGCATACAACATATTCAGTTGGTTTTGACCGCGGAAAAGTTAACGAAATCAACGACGCGGAAGATTTGGCAAAGGAATTAGGAACGAACATGAAGTCCGAAACGATTGATGCCAATGATGCATTCAGTCACTTTGCTCAGATTCAATACTTCCTTGATGAACCTGATTCAAACTTCTCATGCATCCCGTTGTTCTTCTTGTCAAAACTTGCTGCCAAGGATGTTAAGGTTGTTATGAGTGGTGAAGGTGCTGACGAATTATTCGGTGGTTACCAAGCATACGGTTTCTGGACCAAGTCGCGGATGATCCGGTTGATTGCTGAAGCATTGAAGAAGTTGCCGCGCAAGACCCGGAAGAAAATTGCCGATTCAATTCGGGACAAGAACTTCCACGGCAAGGCTCACTTATACACATCAATCGCCCCTGCTGAAGATTTCTTCATCGGCGATTCACGGGTCTTCGAACCGGAAGAAGCAACCGAATTCTTACAAGACGATTATCAAGACGCACCAACGATTCAACAAATCATTGGCCCAACATACGAAAAGGTTGAAGATCAAACTGCTGAAATCCGCAAGATGCAATACCTTGACTTGCACCACTTCATGCCCGGCGACATCTTATTGAAAGCTGATAAGATGACAATGGCCGCTTCACTTGAAGCCCGGGTTCCGATTCTTGATGTTGAAGTTGCTAAGGTTTCAGAAAAGGTGCCAACCAAGTACATGATCAACTCAAAGAACACGAAGTACGCATTCCGGCAAGCTGCTAAACGCCACTTACCAAAAGAATGGTACAACCGTGAAAAGCTTGGTTTTCCAACCCCGATTCGGGACTGGTTACACGAAGAAAAATACTACAAGATCGTGCGGGATGAATTCTCACAAGATTACGTTAAGGAATTCTTCAAACAAGACAAATTGCTTAAGATGCTCGATGATTACTATGACGGTAAAAACGACAGCCGGAAACAAATTTGGAATGTTTATACATTCTTAACATGGTACAAAGTTTACTTCATCAATGATGGTGAAAAACCAGCTGTTGAAGAAATTTAATTGAATAATTGAATTAAGGTCATGGGTTTATCCTGTGACCTTAATATTTATGTTTAATTTATCCTCAAATCAAAGACAACAAAAAAAGCCGCGATTTAAAATCGCAGCTTTTTTTATTTATGTCAATTAATAATCGATTATTTAATTGATGGTGTTCCAAGCCAGCCGATGATTTCCTTAACTGTATCAACGATTGCTTGTGTACCAGGAGCAAGTAACTTACGAGGGTCGTAACCTTTACCTTCTTCATCCTTACCTGCTTCGATGTACTTACGAGTTGCAGCAGCAAAGGCAAGTTGGTTTTCTGTGTTGATGTTAACCTTTGAGATACCCATGCTGATTGCTTTTTCGATTTGTTCTTGAGGAATACCTGAACCACCGTGTAATACTAATGGTGTATCAACAGCGTCAGCAATTTCCTTCAAACGGTCGAAGTTAAGACCTTGCCAGTTTTCTGGATACTTGCCATGGATGTTACCAATTCCGCATGCTAAGTAGTCAACGCCTGTTGCAGCCATTGTCTTAGCTTCTTCAACACTAGCTAATTCGCCGGCACCTGTGATACCGTCTTCTGTACCACCGATTGAACCAACTTCAGCTTCAACAGAAATGCCGCGTTCGTGAGCTAACTTAACAATTTCCTTTGTCTTTTCTAAGTTTTCTTCGAATGGTAAGTCGTGGCCATCAAACATAACTGATGAGTAACCAGCCTTAATGCATTCCTTAGCAGCTTCATAGTTACCGTGGTCTAAGTGCATGATAACTGGAACTGTGATGTTCATAACACGCATTTCGTTTTCTACTAAGTTCTTAACTAACTTGTAGTCACCCATGTACTTAGCAGCACCCATTGAACATTGAATTAAAACAGGTGTGTTTGTTTCTTGGGCAGCTTGAAGAATAGCGCGTGTCCATTCCAAGTTATTTGTGTTGAACGCACCAACAGCGTAGTGACCCTTACGAGCATCGTTGTAGATTGCGTTACCATTTACGAATACTGACATAAAACAGCCTCCTAAAAATATACATGTAATTACTCTTCCGAGTACGCCATTATTTTACCACACATTTAAGCGGTTGCGAAACCGTCATTTTGTGTTTTTCGGAAAAACACCCCTGCTTTTTAAGCAACGTGATTTTCATGCAAGATATTTTCAACGACCTCTTCCATTTCGGGGGTCCGCTTCCACTCTTCAAAATGGTCAAAATTTTCTTCCGGCATTTCAAAATTTTCGTTAATATAATTTTCGTATGCAATTACATTCTTGGAACGCGGAATGTTTAACTGAACGATTCGGACTTCTTTAATAAAGCCGCGAATCGCTGCTAACTCTGCCCGGCCATTTTGAACAATATTTGAAATTTCAAAATACCGCGAACCATCATTGCGCGTAATTTCTTCAATCAGCGTTAATGTTTCATGACTCTTCATGACGATCCCTCCATTTAAAATTCTTAATTCCAGTGTACAAAAAAATCGGCTAATAAAAAAGAGGTTATGACAACTGTCACAACCTCGGCATAAGAGAGAAAGAGAATTGATTAGAAGGTAAATTATTAAATACCTTACACTGATAATATATATCACCATGTAAGCGTTGTCAATAATATGATAAAAAATTTTTGATTTTAAAATTCAGTTGCCTTTTTGAATTTAATATTCTTTTTCAAACCCTTTCATATTATAATAAAATTCGTGAGGGAGGGATCATATTGATTAACCATAAACAATTCAAACTTAGCGTCATTATTGGGGGCATTATTTTTGGAATTCAACTTTTGATCGGGTTAAATCCGCATACGGGAACTTACCATCGCATTCACCCTGTTTTTGCGCTTTTTAAAACTGAATTATGGTACATTCCGATCCTGTATATTATTTTGAAACTCTTCGTAATTTGTGCGATTATTTACCTGATTTTTCGGGTTATTAATTACTTTTTAAATTATTATCGAGGTTAAAAATAAGGCTGCATCGTAACTAAGACGCAGCCTTTTTATTATATTCAAATTTTCCGATTACGCTTTCTTCTTCCCCATTTCCTTTAATCCAGGAATCAATAGCATAACAACAAAACTTAAAAGATACATCACTGACAAGAAGCCCATTACAACATTCATTGAATACTTGCTCATCAAAAAGCCGATTACGATCGTCGAAAAACTTCCGACTGCTTTTCCGACGTTCATGATCAAATTATTCGCAGTTGCCGAAATATCAGCCGGATACAAGTACGTCATAATAGCCCCATAACCGCCATACATCCCGTTGGCAAAGAAACCAGCGATTGCTCCTAAAATAACCAATTCAATCATGTTACGGGCTTGGATCAATGCATAAATCACGAATGCAGCTCCAATCAAGAAACATCCAAATGATTTCCGGGGACCAAAGTAATCCAAGATATTGCCGAAAACAAGCATCCCGATGCACATTCCGATAATCGTCGCTACCATCCATAATGACGATCCGCGAACAGTAATGCCGAGTTGCTTTTGCACAATGGTTGGCAACCAGTTCATCAAGCCATAGTAGCCGCCGGTTTGCACGATCAGCATGAAAATCAAGCCAATTGTTTGGCCAGCAAGTTGTGGCGTTTCAAACAACCGTGAGAATGAAACTTTCGGTTTATCTGCTTTCTTTTGGTTATTCAAGAACGTCGGACTTTCCTTCAAATTCCGCCGAATAAAGAATGCCAAGATCACTGGGAAGACGCCGACTAGGAACAAGACGTGCCAGCCAAAGTACGGTAAGATCAATGCTGACAAAACCGCAGCAATGATTCCTCCAAGTTGACCGCCGATACTTGCAATTGCCGTCACGCGCCCATACCGTTTAGCCGAGAAATATTCACCGATCATTGCCATTCCGGCACCGTATTCTCCCCCTTCACCAAAGCCGACGAGGAACCGCAAAATGCAAACCATTGTGAAGCTGTTCGCAAAGTACATCAGCGCCGTTGCCCCGGCAAAAATAAAGATCGTATATGAGAAGATCTTTACCCGGCCATATTTATCGCTCAGGATTCCGAAAATCAATCCGCCAAGCAACATTCCGAGGTTAGTGATCGTATTGATCATTCCGGCTTGCGTCGTCGTAATTCCCAAACTGGCAATTACCGAAGTCAACGCGAAAGACATGAAGTTAAAGTCCATGTTTTCAAAAGAAAAACCAGTCGCAGTAGACGCAATTACCCGTTTTTGATCCTTACTGAGACTGGTTGGTTTTGAATTATCCATAATATCTTCCTCCAAAATTAATGCTCACAGGCATCGTTTATTTTGACTTAAGTCACACTAGGAAAGTATTTTACGCTAATTATTAAAAAAATCAAATTAAAAAAGGAAGATGTGAACTCATCACATCTTCCGTGTTATTTTCGCATAAGCGAGTTCGAAAACAAATAAATTTCGTGGAAGTTTTCAAGTTTGGAATCTATATTGCGTAATTCATTCGTCGCTGCTTTTCCGCTACACTCGCTTTTAACGTTTAGTTCTCCCTTTTCATTAGGCTTCCTGCTCTTCTTTTTTCTCCGCTTGTTCTTCTTGTTTGCGTTCAATCTTTTCTTCTTCAGATTCTTTTTCCATAATGCGGTTGTATTTCTTCTTTAAGATTAAGAGAAGAATACATGCAACGATATAGAAGGCCGCTGCAATATAGTATGCAATCGCATAACCTGATGGATCTTTCAGTAGGAACAATGATGTAAATAATCCAACCCCGATTCCGACAACCGCATTGACAATTGTTGTAAGCGAACTAAATGCAGGCCGTAAGTTTTTCGGAACAAGGGCCATTTGCAATGATTGTTGCACTGGCATTGATGCATTGGCCAGACCTGAACGAAGGAATAACACAATTCCGATTGCAATTGCTACGTTGCTGCCGAAGATGTTCCCCTTCGCCATCAGCAGCATCAATGGAGTACATGATAATGTCATGACTGAAATCGAAACGATTGACCCGAGTTTCTTTTCCAACCACGGAGCAAACGTGTAACCGATCAGCATCGCAAAGGTTTGTAAAGTAATGATCGTTGAAACGGTCCCCCGTTGGATGTGTAAGAAGTTGTTCAGGTAAATTGGGAAGTATGGTGTTACCAAGTATGCCCCTACCCGAATCAAAGCAAGGAATATAACGAATAAGACAATGTCCTTTTGCGCCAACATCTTAAAGTTAACAGCCTTTTTAGCTTTCCGTTCAGCAAGTTCAGCTTCCGTTTCGGTGTAGTCGCTCGGCCGTTCCTTCAAGAACAATGAGCAAATAAATGCTAAAACAGTAAATCCAATCGCAATGTAGATCACTGACTTGTATGACGTGATGTAGTTATGTAACATGCTGCCCTTCATATGAGCCTGATTCCCTGACAAAATTGAAGCCTTCGCATAACTGGTTCCCATGATCTTACTGAAAACCCCAACAACAATCTTCCCGCCAAAGAAGGTTACAATCGCTTGAGTAACCAAGTTCGTGATCATAACGGCTGACATCATAAATGTCCGAATTTTTCGCGGAACGTAAACCGAATACATTAACGGATACATGAAATCATAAATTCCGACTCCAGCAGTTAATAATGCATATGAAATCGCAATAATCTGCGTATTATCAGTAAAAATCATTGCTAACATCGTTGCAATCGTTAAAATCGGCGCAACGACCAAAACTTTTTTATATCCGGTCTTATGAATGTAGATCAGCATAATTGCCATTAAAACTGATCCAATCGCAGTATAAATATTCAATCCGGTAACAACTTTCGGTGCAGCAAGATCAAGGTATGAAACCAAAGTGTTATTGGTAATTCCTGTAACCGCACCTAATAAACCATAAATTACAATGTACACAAAACAGTTCCGTTTATACCGGCTTTCCCAATGAAGGGCCGGATCATTTAACGCGGGCATTCCTGACATTTCGCCATCTCCTTTAATTAACGTTAAATTAAGTATACCACTCTTTTTAATCATTTTATAATCTTTTTGACATATTTTTATCATATTCAATTCATCATTTTATTAAAATCTTTTAATCCTGGGCTTTGTTCCCATTTAATTTAATATTTGACCTTTTTTGACCAAAAGGTTAAAATATAATCGATCAGTTTTGTGTGCTAAACTCAAATTAGTTACTTTATTTTAAGGAGGCAAATTCTCATGAATTTAGTTCCAACAGTTATTGAACAATCTGGTCAAGGCGAACGCGCTTATGACATTTACTCACGTTTGTTAAAGGACCGGATCATTATGGTATCAGGCGAAATCAACGATGACATGGCAAATGCCATCATCGCTCAATTACTTTTCCTTGATGCCCAAGATTCAGAAAAAGATATTTACATGTACATCAACTCACCTGGTGGTTCGGTTTCAGCCGGGCTTGCAATTTACGACACAATGAACTTCGTTAACGCTGACGTTCAAACGATCGTAATGGGCATGGCCGCATCAATGGCATCGATTCTTGCAACCGCTGGAGCAAAAGGCAAACGGTTTGCATTGCCAAACTCAGAAATCATGATTCACCAACCGCTTGGCGGTGCTCAAGGTCAATCAACTGAAATTCAAATTGCAGCTGAACACATCCTTAAGACCCGCAAGTTGATCAATCAAATTCTTGCTGACCACACTGGTCAATCAATCAAGAAGATCAACGCCGATACTGATCGGGATAACTTCATGACTGCTCAAGAAGCCGTGGATTATGGGTTGATCGATGGAATCATGGAAAACAAAAAGAAAATGAAATAAATTTAATTTAACTGAAAAGCTCCCTTCAATTACAAGAAGGGAGCTTTTTTATTTGATCAATTATTTAATGTTTTTGATCTTAACAAATGCAGTCAGTTCTGCATTAAAATTTTTCAATTTTTGTTAATTTTTA
>DWVG01000090.1 GCA_019120355.1 Candidatus Ligilactobacillus faecavium | reverse complement strand
GATTGGCCAATTTTGTAAATATCAATTTAATCTAAAGGAAAAAAATAACGAAATCCAATTTTTTAAATTGAATTTCGCTATTTTTATAATCGAGGCTGTTTATTGAATACTTATGTCACAGTCTCGTTTTTGTTAAATTACATTTTTAAATAAATACTCCACTGAAAATCCAAAAAGAAATTCAAGGATAATCACAACCGTTGTTACCCGTTGCAATTTAATCCAGTATTCGGGATCCTTTTTAATTTTGACTAACCCATAAATCGCATAGATCACAAGCAGCCCCGTAACGATTCCAAATAACTTCGCATTTAGAATGCATAAAATAATTTGGATTATAACGGCAACAACCATTCCCATTTGAGCATTTCGAATTTGATTATTTTGCATCGCTTTCATCATCCGTCTTTAAAACTGCCATAAAGGCTTGTTGCGGCACTTCAACCTTCCCTAAAGCCTTCATCCGCTTCTTCCCACGTTTCTGTTTATCAAGCAATTTTGCCCGCCGGTCGGGATCCCCGGTGTGGATCCGGGCAGTAACATCTTTCCGATAAGCCTTAATATTGGTCCGCGCAATAATCTTGGCACCGATTGCGGCTTGAATCGGGATTTCGAAATTTTGGCGCGGGATAATCTTCTTCAACTTCTCAACGATCGACCGTGCCCGTTTTTCAGCAAATTCCTTGTGAGAAATGAAACTCAAAGCATCAACCTTGTCTCCATTTAACAAGATATCGATTTTTGCTAATTCACTTGGTTGAGTTCCGTCTAATTCATAATCAAGCGAAGCATAACCCCGCGTGCTTGACTTCAATTTATCAAAGAAATCAAAGATGATTTCGGCAAGCGGCATTTGGTAAATAACGTTTACCCGGTTGTCATCCAGGTATTCCATGGTGACGAATTGTCCGCGTTTGCGCTGACAAAGTTCCATTACGGCTCCGACATAATCATTTGGAACCATAATTTCAGCCCGGACATATGGTTCGTTGATCTGCTTGATCATCGTTGTTTCAGGCATTTCAGCCGGGTTCGTAACTGCCACGTGACTGCCATCAGTCAATTCAACATCATATGTTACGGATGGCGCCGTTGTAATCAGTTCCAGATTAAATTCGCGTTCAAGCCGTTCTTGAATAACATCCATGTGAAGTAATCCCAAGAAACCGCACCGGAAACCGAATCCAAGGGCTTGCGATGTTTCGGGTTCAAATTCAAGAGCCGCATCATTGAGTTTTAACTTTTCAAGTGCTTCGCGCAAATCATTGTATTTAGCATTATCGGTTGGATAAAGTCCAGAATAAACCATCGGACTCATTTCACGGTAACCAGCAAGCGGTTCATCCGTTGGGTCATCAGCATTCGTGACCGTATCACCAACTCGAGTATCTTGAATATCTTTGATTGAAGCAGTAATGTAACCTACATCCCCGGCAATCAGCATGTCACGCTTCAACGGTTTCGGAGAATTTACTCCAACTTCAGTAACTTCATACTTTGCACCGCTATTCATCAGTAAGATCTTATCTCCCGGCTTAACTGTTCCTTCTTTAACGCGGACACTTAAAACAACGCCGCGATAATCATCATAAACCGAGTCAAAAATCAACGCTTTCAGGGGCTTTTCAAGGTCGCCATCTGGTGCCGGAAACTTATTAACGATATCTTCAAGAACCTGATCAACACCAAGTCCTGTTTTGGCAGAGATCAAATCAGCATCTGAAGCATCTAACCCAATGTCATTTTCAATTTCTTCTTTGACCTTATCAGGTTGAGCTGAAGGCAAATCAATCTTATTAATGACTGGTAAAATTTCCAAATCATCATCAAGCGCTAAGTAAACGTTCGCTAACGTTTGAGCTTCAACTCCCTGCGTAGCATCAACAACTAACACGGCTCCTTCACAAGCAGCAAGTGATCGTGAAACTTCGTAAGAAAAGTCCACGTGTCCAGGAGTATCGATCAGGTGAAAAATATACGTTTCTCCGTCCTTGGCCTTATAATGCAATTCAACCGCATTCAGCTTAATCGTAATTCCCCGTTCGCGTTCAAGATCCATTGTATCAAGCAATTGATCCTGCATTTCACGTTTTGAAACCGTATCGGTCATTTCAAGGATTCGATCGGCAAGCGTTGATTTTCCGTGGTCAATATGCGCAACAATTGAAAAGTTGCGAATATGCCGCTGACGCTCTTTCATTTTTTCCAAATCCATTCGTGCGTCCTCACTTTCGTCCAATAATATCTAATTTTTATTATATCAATATCTGGTACGATACAAAAGTGAATTTGTGACAAAAAAGGAGGAGCGACAGACCGTCGCCCCTCCTTTACTACCAAATCTATTTTTGATTAACATCCTTCCAACGCCATTCCGTAACTTCCGGCATATCTTTCCCGTTATCACGAATGTATTGGTTATGCTTATTGATCATGTCATCCATCTTTTGAACAAACGATGCGGCCTTTTCTTTGTATCCTGGAACCTGCATGATCGCATCTTTGGCTAAATGGAACCGGTCAAGATGATTCAAGACCCGCATATCGAACGGTGTGGTGATGTCGCCTTCTTCACGGTATCCATGAGCATGTAAATTGTGATTATGCCGGTTAAAGAACATACTTTGTAACAAGTCTTCAAAACCGTGGAATGCAAAGATCACGGGCTTATCTTTTGTAAAGTAGCCATCAAATTCTTCATCTGATAATCCCCGTGGATCGATTTCCGGTGAACGTAACCGCAAAATATCGACCACGTTGATCGTCCGGATCTTTAATTCAGGGAATGCTTCATGCAAAATACTTACAGCCGCCATTGCTTCCGTTGTCGGTTCGGTTCCGGCACTGGCAATTACCACATCCGGTTCGGCATCTTGATCCGTTGATGCCCAGTCAACATATTTCAATCCGTTCGTTACCAATTCCCGCGCTTCATCCGCCGTAAACCATTGGAATCGTGGATGTTTTGAAGTCACCATTAAATTAATGACATTGCGTTCGGTGAATGCTTTATCACCAACGGCAAGTAAAGTGTTCGTATCACATGGGGTATATTCACGAACGTACTTCCCTTTCTTTTCAGCCATATGCGTTAACATTCCCGGATCTTGATGGGTGTAACCATTGTGATCCTGCTGGAATGAATTTGAAGCATTCACAATGTTCAATGACGGATAATCATGGTGCCAGTCAAGTTCATCGGCTTTCCGGATCCACTTGAAGTGTTGGGTCAACATCGAATCAATGACCCGCGTGAAGGCTTCGTATGAAGCAAACATTCCGTGCCGACCAGTCAAAACATAGCCTTCAAGCCAGCCTTCGCATTGGTGTTCTGAAAGCTGGGAATCGATATTGCGGCCTGCATGTGCCATATTTTCATCATTGGGTTCATGAATTTCTTCCATCCACTGCCGCTTGCCATCATCAAGCATTTGGAATAATTTGTTTGATTTTGTTTCGTCTGGGCCAAAGGTACGGAAATTGGTTGGATTCAACTTTTCAACTTCGGCTAAATACTTGCCCCACGTAACCATGTCTTCAGCTTTAAATTGACCACGGCCCTGTTTTTCAACATCCAGCGCAAAATCACGATAATCTGGCAGATTCAATGTCTTCGGATGAATGCCGCCATTTGTAATTGGATTCGTTGACATCCGATGCTTTTCATCAGGAATGTTACGACGAACAATTTCGGTTGGATAACCATCTTCATCAAATAATTCTTCTGGTTTATATGATTCCATCCAGTTAATTAATAAGTCTTTGTGTTCCATATGATCTTGACTTACTGGAATTGGAACTTGGTGAGCCCGGAATGAATTTTCAATCGGGTTACCATCAAGATCTTTCTTCGGACCAGTCCAACCTTTAGGTGCTCGTAAAATAATCATTGGCCATGTTGGTAATGAATCATCGTTATTTTCACGCGCATTCTTTTGAATCGCTTTGATTTTTTCAATACACTCATCCATCGCAGCGGCCATGATCTTATGAGCTTCCATCGGTTCCTTGCCATGCACATTGACAATCTGCGGTTCCCAACCCATGCCTTCAAAGTATTTCGTCAAGTCTTCATCGCTCATCCGCGACAAAACCGTTGGGTTTGAAATCTTAAACCCGTTGATTTGCAGGATCGGTAATACCGCACCATCATGAATTGGATTAATGAATTTATCGGAGAACCACGAAGCCGCCAACGGACCGGTTTCGGCTTCCCCATCACCAATTTCAACGGCCGCAATCACATCTGGATTATCCAAAATTGCCCCGGTTCCATGCGAGATCGAATATCCCAGTTCGCCGCCTTCATGAATTGACCCGGGAGTTTCCGGAGCAGCGTGCGAAGCTACTCCGCCTGGAAATGAAAATTGCTTGAACAGCCGCTGCATTCCTTGTTCATCCTGCGTGATCCGCGGATAAATTTCTGAATAACTGCCATCCAAATATGAATTTGAAACCATCACTTGGCCACCGTGACCGGAGCCTTCAATATAGAACATATTTAAATCATACTTTTGAATTACCCGGTTCAAGTGCGCATAAATAAAGTTTTGCGGCGCAATCGTTCCCCAGTGACCGATTGGCTTCGGCTTAACATCCGTCGCCTTTAATTCCCGCCGTAACAATGGATTATCCATTAAAAATAATTGACCGACTGAAAGATACGTTGCTGCACGCCAATAAGCATCAACACTTTTTAAGTATTCGGTTGTATCATATTTTGTATTTGTCATGTTGCTGTTCCCCTTCAATTAAGATTTTTAAATTGCTTTTAATTTTTGAATTTGAATTGCAGGTGTTTCGTGATTATAAACAAACGATCCTGCAACGGCAATCGTTGCGCCTGCTTGTTTGCATTGCGCAATTGTCTGATCATTGATTCCGCCATCGACTTCGATTTCATAGGCGAATCCTTGTTGAGCTTTAATTTCTGCAAGTTGTTTGATTTTATGCGTCATTGACGGTAAGAAATGCTGGCCGCCAAATCCTGGATCAACGGTCATCACTAAAACCTGATCAACATCTGAAAGTAAATCAGTAATCATCGCAACTGATGTTCCCGGACAAATTACCAGTTCAGCCTTTTTTCCCGCTTCATGGATCATCCTTAATGCCCGATGGATGTGCGGCGTAGCTTCGTAGTGAACACCGATAATATCCGCTCCGGCAGCGGCAAATTCACTGATCCATTTTTCAGGATGTTCAACCATTAAGTGAACATCAAAAGTTAAATCTGATTGACCGCGTAATTGCCGGACAACATTTGCTCCAAATGAAAGATTCGGTACAAAGTTACCATCCATCACATCAATATGCAGATAATCCGCACCAGCCTGCTCAACACGCTTCACATCTCTTCCTAAGTTGGAAATATCTGCACTTAAAATTGAAGGTGCAATTTTCATTTTATTTCACCCCTGTCAAATCATCTTAAACAATTACCGTAATTGCTGCGGCTCCAATAATAATTACCAAACCTAAGATCGTAACCAGCATCTCCTTATGTGTTTTCTTCTGACCTAAGAACCAAATTCCCGTCAACGTTGCTAACACAACTGATGTTTGTGACAAGATAAATCCGGTTGCCAAACCATTCATATTTGGTTGAGCGGAAATCAAGTAAGTCAAAGCCGCAAACGCAAAAAAGAAGCCGGAAATGATTTGTTTGTAAGTTACGCCTTCTGTAAATGGTGATTGATCTTTATTCTTAACGGTGGCAATTACACCGTAAACAATTCCAACGATCACCATTCCGATTGCTTGCGGTAAGAAAGCATGCATCCCATTAATATGCGCGGCTTGCGGAGCTGCTGAATAAGCCCAGTATCCGATTTCACCAAACAGTAAAACGATGACTGCCTTCTTCAAATTCTGTCGTTTTCTTTTCTGACCAAACCGTCATCCATGCGCCGAGAATGATCAAGGCTAAGGCAATAAATCCTACAACCTTATCCATTCCAGTTGGCCAATCACCCAACGCAACGACGCCCCACAACGAAG
>DWVG01000089.1 GCA_019120355.1 Candidatus Ligilactobacillus faecavium | reverse complement strand
TTCTAGTGGTTCAAAATCCAAATAAAAATCACAAAAACGACTCCAAGAATATACATCAGCGCCGGAACTTCCTTACCACGTTTAGCTGCCAGCATCGTTAACGGATAAGCGATAAACCCTAAAGCCAGCCCATCAGAAATACTGTATGTCAATGGCATTCCAACTAAAATCAGGAATGCTGGAATCGCAATTTCCAACTTATTCCAGTGGATCTTTGCCATATTTTGAGCCATCAAAACCCCAACGATAATCAATGCTGGAGCAGTAACTTGAGAAGTAACTACGCCTAAAAGCGGTGAGAAGAACATTCCTAAAATAAAGAGGATCCCGGTAATCACAACGGTCAATCCGCTCCGACCGCCGACAGCAATCCCGGCTGATGATTCAATGTAAGCTCCAACAGGGGAAGTTCCGAGAACTGAACCAACCATCATCCCGGTTGAATCAGCCATTAAAGCGCGACCGGCACGCGGTAATTTATTATCCTTCATAAAGCCGCCTTGTTGGGCCAATCCAATCAATGTTCCGGTCGTATCAAAGAATGTAACTAACAAGAATGTAAAGACAACGATCCACATTTGCACAGTATTAATGCTTCCAAGATGGTGAAGAGCCACGCCAAATGTTGGTTTCAAACTTGGAATTGCTGAAATGAAGTGGTGCGGCATTGGAATATATCCCATTCCAATCCCAAAAATTGCGCCAAGAACCATTCCAATAAAGATTGCTCCGGGAACATTTAAAATCAGTAACAAAGCCGTTGCAAGCAAGCCAAACAAGGTTACCCAAACTGCTCCGTGAATGCTACCTAAGCCAACCAAGGTCGACTTGTCAGCAATAATGATTTTTCCATCTTGCAATCCAACAAATGCAATGAATAAACCGATCCCGGCAGAAATTGCATACTTCAAGTCTTCGGGAATTGAATTAATAATCGTTTCCCGGAGTTTTAAAACCGTTACCAGCAAGAAAATGATCGATGCCACAAAAACACCGGCTAAAGCTGTCTGCCACGGAATATGCATTCCAATACATACTGAGTAAGTAAAGAATGCATTGACCCCTAAACTTGGAGCAGAAGCAAATGGGTATTTCGCGTATAACCCCATCACTAAACATGCAAAGGCAGCTGAAACAGCCGTTGCAGTAAAGACCGCTCCCTTATCCATTCCCGATGCACCTAAAACGCTCGGGTTAACAAACAAAATGTAAGCCATTGATACGAAAGTGGTAACGCCCGCAACAAATTCCCGTTTAAAATTCGTATGCAGCTTATCAAACTCGAAATAATTTGCAATACCCTTCAAAAGTAACACTCCTTCAGTAAAATGCGAACATTATTTTGATTGCTTAAATCAAACAACATCAATAAATATATATCACAAATTTTATTTTGTAAATAAGCAAATAAATACGAAAGTTATTTTTCGCCATTTCTTTAAAAATAAAAAGTGAGAACCGAACATTAATCCGTCCGATTCTCACTTTGATCTGATCAAATTAGTCTTTTAAGCTTTCGATGTAACTAAAAACGCCTTGGCCGGCAATTCCACCATCACCAACAGCGGTTGTAATTTGGCGCAACTTCTTATCCCGAACATCACCAACTGCAAACACACCAGGAACGCTCGTCTTCATTTCATCATCTGTAATTACCCAACCTTGTTCGTCAGTAATTCCAAGGTCTTTGAATGGTTCCGTCATTGGAACATTTCCAATGTAGATAAATACACCATCAGTTGGAACCAACCGATCTTCATTCGTTTCTTTATTGTGAGTCTTTACGCCGGTAACTTTCTTACCGTCACCCACAATTTCAGTTACGATCGTATTCCACGTAAAGCCAATCTTATCATTCGCAAATGCCCGATCTTGCAAAATCTTTTGGGCCCGCAACTGATCGCGCCGGTGAACGATGTTAACGTTATTAACCAGCTTTGCAAGGTACTCGCTTTCTTCAACGGCTGAATCACCGCCACCGACCGTCGTTACATTTTTTCCACGATAGAAAGCGCCATCACATACTGCACAGTATGAAACGCCCTTGCCGCTATATTCATCTTCACCTGGAATCCCAAGTTTCCGATATTGTGATCCGGTTGCAATTACAATTGCTGGAGCCTCAAGTTCACCGCTATCAGTCTTAACGTGCTTAATTCCGTCTTCGTCAACCGTTACCTTTTCAACGTTACCGTAAACAAAATCTGCTCCAAACTGGATTGAACTTTGATACATTTGTTCAGCCAAATCAGGACCTAAAATCGATTTAAATCCGGTATAGTTTTCAACCTCTGCCGTATTGTTCATTTGACCGCCGTATACCCCGCGATCAAGCATTGCAACTTTAAGGTTTGCCCGTGATGCGTAAAGCGCAGCCGTCATTCCGCCGGGACCTGCACCAATCACAATTACGTCGTATTTATCTGCCATTGTGACACCTCATTAATTATTAAAGATATTGATTGATAATTTGTTCAAGTTGAGTTTTATCATGATACCCAACAACTGTATCTACAATTTTACCATCTTTTTTGATGACCATTGTTGGAATTGACATAATTCCTAATTCTTGGGCTGTCCCAGGATTTTGATCAATATCCATCTTCCCAAATCGAACCTTGTCGCCCATTTCATCAGCCAGTTGATCAACAACAGGGCTTTGCATCCGGCAAGGACCGCACCATGTTGCCCAAAAGTCTGTAAATGTAACCCCCTTAGCGGTTTCAGCTTCAAAGTTTTGGTCAGTTAATTCTTTAATCATTCTAATCGTCCTTTCCACATTTCCACATTTAATTTACTTACTTTTTACAAGTATAAAATATCAAATTTACAATCCAATTTCAACTGGATTGCTTAACTTAATTTTAGCTCACTTGGAGGCGAAAACCTATAAAAAAGAAGTTGGCCTTCGCCAACTTCTCATTACAATTATTTGTTTGTAAAGCCGTATTTCTTGTTGAAACGATCGACAACCCCGTCTGCTTGAGTAAACTTTTGCTTACCTGTGTAGAATGGGTGTGAATCGCTTGAGATTTCAACACGGATCAATGGGTATGTATTACCATCTTCCCATTCAACAGTTTCATCTGATGTTGCTGTTGAACCAGATAAGAACTTGTATCCTGTTGATGAATCCATAAATACAACTTTGTGGTAATCTGGATGAATTCCTTGTTTCATTTAAATTTCGCTCCTTTGCCCTGGTCCATTTGCTGAGCCAGAGTTATTTATGCATATAACATGCAACATACACCATGTTATCATGAATAAAATTTTTATGCAATAACTCTTTGAATTATTTAACCGACTTTATTTTGCTGATTTGCTGAATAAATTCATCGTTATTTTTCGTCTTACGCAGCATATTCAAAACTTCTGTTGTATCTTGCGTCAAATCATTGGTCATCAGCTTCCGCCGCAACTTCCAAATTGCGTTACGAATATCATCGCTCAGCAACAAATCTTCCCGCCGGGTAACTGATTTATCCAAATCAATTGCCGGATAAATTCGCCGCTCAGCTAAGGTCCGGCTCAATTGCAATTCCTGGTTCCCGGTTCCCTTAAATTCCTCATAGATCACGTCATCCATTCGGCTGCCGGTATCAACCAAAGCCGTTGCAAGAATCGTCAAACTGCCGCCTTCTTCAACGTTGCGGGCCGCCCCGAAGAATTTCTTTGGTTTGTATAAGGCTGCTGGATCGACCCCGCCAGACAAGGTCCGCCCGCTTGGAGTTTCGACCAAGTTATACGCCCGGGCAAGCCGCGTAAGCGAATCAAGTAAAATTACAACGTCCTGTTTATCTTCAACAAGCCGCATTGCCCGTTCCAAAACAAGTTCGGCAACGCGCACATGATTTTCCGGTCGTTGATCAAACGTTGAGTAAATTACTTCACCGTTAACCGTGCGTTCGAGATCCGTAACTTCTTCCGGCCGTTCATCGATCAATAAAAGCATCAGCTTGGCGTCCGGATAATTAGCCGAAATTCCACCGGCAATCGCCTTTAATAAGCTGGTTTTTCCAGCATTTGGCGGCGCAACAATCAATCCCCGTTGACCAAACCCGATTGGGGCAAACAGATCAATCACCCGCGTTGAAATATTTTTCGACGTTGTTTCTAATTTGATCTGTTTATCCGGATAAATCGGGGTCAGCGCCGGAAAATGCGGCCGGTTCTTAGCTTCCTGCGGGGCTTTGCCATTGACCGAATCAATTCGCATCATGCCATAGTTTTGTTCGCCATGTCGCGGCGGCCGGGCTAACCCAGCGACCCGATCACCGTTCCGCAACCCAAATAAGCTGATTTGACTTGCCGAAACATAAATATCTTCTTGCGATGGGCCATAATTAATTGGCCGCAAAAATCCGTATGAGTCATGCGAAATGATTTCAAGAACCCCATTCATAAAGAAGTATCCTTGCTTTTCAGCTTGTGCCCGGACAACTGCCATCGCAAGCTCTTTTTTATTCATCTGACTGTAATATGGAATTTTATACTGACGTGCGTATTCGTAAATCTCTCGCAGCGTCTTCTTTTCAAGATCTTCAAGGGTAATATTTTCGTGTGAAGCTTGTTGTTTGGCTTCTTTATTCTTATTGTTTTCTTTTACCTTTGAAGCTGCTTTTCCGTTTGAAACCCGCTTTTTTTCAGGTTCTTTTTTTTTCGATGTTTTCTTTTCCATCTTGTTACTACTTTCTAAAGATTATCAGCAACTGTTAATAACTCGATATCAACTGATAATCCACGCATCTTTTCAACGATTCGGTCATAACCACGCAAAATATTATCTGCATTGTTGATTACCGTTGTTCCTTTAGCCATCAATCCAAGTCCAAGAAGCGCAACGCCGGCCCGAATTTCACCGGCATCAACATTGGCCCCTTTAAGGTTCTTTGCATGATGAATCGTAAATACCCCATCTTCGCATGAAATATCAGCACCCATCCGCCGCATTTCAGGAATGTGTTTGATGCGTTTCGGGTAAATCGTTTCAATGATCTTGGATGTTCCTTGTGCACACATTAACAATGGTGTGATCGGTTGTTGCAAGTCAGTCGCAAATCCTGGGAACGGTGACGTCTTAACGGTTACCGGACTTAAACGGTCATTTCCTGGAACGTAAATACTGTCTTCGTCGATCTCCATCGTAACACCCATTTCACGCAATTTAGCAATGAATGGATCCAAGTGTTCCGTGATGACGTTCTTTACTAAAACTCCATCACCATTTGCCGCTGCAAATGCAAGGTAAGTTCCAGCTTCGATTCGGTCCGGAATAATCGTATGGGTATTCGTTGATTTTAAGCTCTCAACCCCTTCGATTCGGATTTCATCCGTTCCGGCTCCGCGAATATGAGCTCCCATATTATTCAAGAAAGTTGCCAAGTCAATAATTTCAGGTTCCTTCGCAACATTTTCCATAATCGTTGTTCCCTTGGCTTTAACAGCAGCAAGCAAAACATTGATCGTCGCGCCGACGGACACCATATCAAAGAAGACCCGGGCTCCATGCAAGCCTTCGGGACCGGTCGTGATTCGAACCGCGTTATCTTCCTCTTCAACATGGGCACCAAGTGCTTTAAATCCCTTAATATGCTGATCAATTGGACGCGGTCCAATGTTATCGCCGCCCGGGAATCCAACAACCGCTTTGCCGAACCGGCCGAGCATTGCGCCCATGAAATAATATGATGCGCGCAAACTGCGAATCGCATCTCCCGGTAATGGACGATTCTCGATATTAGTAGGGTCAATTTCTAATTGTCCATGCGAAAAATGTGATTTTACATTCATCGCTTCAAGAATCAACATTAAATTATGGACATCTAAAATTTCAGGAACTGAGTCAAATTTAACCGGAGTATCAGCTAAAATAGCAGCCGGAATCAATGCAACCGTACTGTTTTTTGCGCCGCCAATCGTTACTTCACCATGCAAGCGCTGTTCTCCTTTGACGATCATTTTTTTCATCGCAAGAATCCTCACTAATTTTTAAATTTATTTATTATAATCCGAACCATCGTCGAATCGACGTGTCAACTTTAATGATACAAAATCCTTAATTGGGTTTCAATCATTTTTAAAAAATATTACTAATTTTGGGTCGCGTAACCCGTTGCGTAATTGATTCGAATATTATTTTGAACATTCGGAACAAAAACGTTAAATTCTAACGATCCGTCTGATGATTTTGCCTCAATATGCGCTCCCGAAGGAACTAAATTGTTACCATCATAAATATCAGTCACCCGATACCGAACTTGCTTATTTTGATCAAGCGTCTTTCGAACTAATCCTTCGTAATAATTTTGTCCGGTTGAATCTGCTGACCGGGCTTCATTTGCCCATGCAGTTTGGGTCGCAACGTTTGCCGGATTTGATTCCGAAGCATTAAACCCCCGAATTCCACCAACCAATGCATATCCTAACAAGTGTCCCCGATCATACGCGTGTTTATATTCGCCCGGCAATCCGCTTAACTGATGAAATCCAGCTGGCTTCCAATCAGTGCGGCCGTTTCCAGTTTGTTCCCGGTTTTTATACTGGCGGCAAGTCTTATTCAACCACGCATTTCCAATGTGCGGCCGGCCTAAATTATCAACCTCATCCGTTGCATACGGTGCACTTGCAATCTGCGCATTCAAATCATTTTGATTATCGTTAATAATAAATGCTCCATGACCATTATAGGTAATTGAACCGCCAAGTTGCTGTTTAACACTGTCCGTTAATACACTTGATGCCAACTTTTGATTTGGCGTATTTTGACCCGCCCGAACATTTTGCGTCATTCCAAGGTCAAGTCGTCCTAGTTTACCTGAAACTCTCCCGCCAACAAGCACGATTAAAATTGCAGCTAAGACCGTGATAATGAACTGTGACGGGGTGACCTTTTGCTTTTTACGTTTTCTCTTTGCCATTTTAATTTCCTTTCTCTGAATCATTTTAACTAAATATAAGAAAAGAGACTGGACATAATGATCGCAGCCTCTTCACTCTCAATTACATTCTATTGTTTATCATCACTTGTAACCGGTTCCTCATCAGCCAACAATTCCTGTAATTCTTCATATTCTTCAGGACGAACTTCAACTTGTCCCGCTTTGATTGCGTGAATTCGTTCGACTGAAAAATGACTTGTAAGTGCTAATTCAGCATCTGTTAAATGATACTTTTCTTGGTACTTTACAATTTCTTCAGCAAGGTGTCCTAATTTCTTTTCTTTCATCCCTAGTTCGCCTCCGTTATCTATTGCTACTATAAGGATAACACATTTAATTCGATTCGCCTTCTAAAATTACTTTTGATTTTCAAAAGCAGCTTTGACGAATGCAGCATATAAGCCTTCAGGACGTTGTGGCCGTGATAAGAATTCTGGATGATATTGTGATGCAACAAAGAACTTATTTTCTGGAATTTCGATAACTTCAACTAAGCGGTTATCCGGTGATGTCCCCGAAAAGACAAGACCGTGAGCTTCAAATGCATCGCGATATTCATTGTTAAATTCATAGCGGTGACGGTGCCGTTCTTGAATTACATCTTGATTATCATAAGCAGCTGCCGCAACTGTGCCTGGACGAAGCTTGCATGGATATGCCCCTAACCGTTGAGTATTTCCCATATCTTCAACATCAGCTTGAGCTTCCATCAAATCAATTACCTTGTGGGGTGCATCCGGGTTAACTTCACCGGTCGTTGCATCTTCAATTCCAAGAACGTCGCGGGCAAATTCGATACTTGCCATTTGCATTCCAAGGCAGACCCCTAAAAATGGCACGTTTTCTTCACGGGCATACCGAATTGCTTGGATCATTCCTTCAATTCCGCGTGAACCGTAACCGCCAGGAACGATGATGCCGTCATAATTGCCAAGTTTTTCAGCAACGTTATCCTTGTCAAGGTTTTCAGCATCAAAGTAATCAATATCAACCTTGGCATTTACCTTGTAACCAGCGTGCCGAAGAGCTTCGTTAACTGAAATGTATGCATCTGGAAGTTGGGTATATTTACCAACCAATGCGATCTTAACGTGTCCTTGAAGATTCCGCACCCGATCAACTAATTCTTTCCATTCAGTCATATCAGCTTCTGGTGTTTCAAGTTTCAATTTCCGGCAAACAATGTCATCCATGTGTTGCGCTTGCAAGTTCAATGGAATTTGATAAAGTGTATCAACATCAAGCGATTCAATTACAGATTCTGGATCAACGTCACAGAAGCTGGCGATCTTGTTCCGAATTCCTTGTGAAATTGGCTTTTCAGACCGGACAACTAAAATGTTTGGTTGAATGCCGACACTCCGTAATTCCTTTACACTGTGTTGGGTTGGCTTGGTCTTCATTTCACCTGCAGCCTTCAAGTATGGAAGAAGGGTCGTGTGAATGTAAAGGACATTATCAGCCCCGACTTCTGCCTTCATTTGCCGTAAAGCTTCAAGGAACGGAAGAGATTCGATATCCCCAACAGTTCCCCCAATTTCAGTAATTACAACATCTGAATCAGTAACTGTTCCGGCACGTAAGATCTTTTCCTTGATCATGTCTGTGATGTGGGGAATAACTTGAACAGTCTTTCCTAAATAGTCACCGCGCCGTTCCTTCTTCAAAACTTCTGAATATACCTTCCCGGTCGTAACGTTTGAATATTTGTTAAGGTTGATATCAATGAACCGTTCATAATGGCCAAGGTCCAAGTCAGTTTCAGTTCCATCATCAGTAACGAAAACTTCACCGTGTTGGTATGGACTCATTGTTCCGGGGTCCACGTTGATGTATGGATCAAACTTTTGAATTGTAACCTTTAATCCACGATTTTTAAGCAAGCGGCCTAAAGATGCTGCAACAATACCTTTTCCAAGTGAGGAAACAACCCCACCAGTAACAAAAATATACTTGGTCATTGTGAAATATTCCTCCAAATTAATTGATTTCCGGGGATTACAAAAAACAACAAGCCCCCTACCTTAATCCATAAGGTAGGGAGCTTTCTCCGTTCAAAAGGCTCTTCTCGAGCGCCCAAATAAGATTCTACCTAATCGTTATTCAAACGTCAAGCCTTTATTCATCATCGTCATCTGAAAATTCGTTAAGTTGACCTTCGATTCCATCTGGCAAGTCATCTTGCGGGTCATCGCCATCATCCACGTCATCCAAATCGTTTTGGTAATCCTTCAAATCTTGTTGATGATCATCGTCATCATCGGCAAAGTCATCATCTTCAGGATCATCATTGTCATAATCGATTACATCGTCATCATTGTTTGAGTCTAAGAAAGCATTGACCTTTTTCCGCTTCTTGCGTGGTTGGTCATCATCTGCTTCATCAGAATGGACAAGTGCTTCATCGATTGATTCAAATGGATACCATGAGCGCAATGCCCACATATTATCTCCCAATGAGATAAAACTGCCATCAATGTTTAAGTCAGTATAGAATTGTGGCAACCGTTCACGAATTTCTTCATCGCTCTTTCCAAGGAAATTTTGAACCTCGTTTGTTAAATCAGCAAACGCCATCGGTTCGCCTTTTTCATGTAAAATTTCCCGTGAAACTTCGATCATTGACAATTCATCTTTATTCATACCTTCGAATTTTTCAAGCCCCAATTTGGTACACGTCCTTTCAGCAGTTTACTCTTCATCATACAATACTACGCAGTAAATTGCAATCTGATTTTATAATCGCCAAGTAAAGAATCTCCGTTATAAAGGCGGTAATCAATTTCTAACTTGCCGGCCCGCGGATCATCCTCAAGAACCGTTTCCATGCGGCCAGCAAAAGCCTCAACCGGAATGTTGCCATATGGTGTTTGATATCTCGACGGAATTCGTTTTCCTGGTTTAAAAGTCAAATGCAACTTTTGATGTTCAAGTTTCCGTGTCAGTTGAACTTCTTCATCGCCCGCAATCTTAAAGATGACCTTTGCGTGTTCATTTTCCGGAAGTTCTTCTTCATACCGCAAATAAACCGTCTCCCCGATCTCAATCAACCGGCCATCAAAATCTTCCGCATACTCTTCCTTTTGTCCATCTTGCCGATGAACGGTCTCAACGTGAATCTTGACTGGAATCTCATTTTTAGATGTCATCTGATCACTTCCTTTATCCAAAATCCTTAATTCTATTATATCGAGCAACCATTCACTTTACCACCGATTAATTTAACGGTTGCGGTATAATAAAGGCAAACATTAACTGAAAGGAAGTGGCTCCAATCACAGTTCTGCATCCGCAGCTTTTACCAATGGAGAAAGTTTTACGCGATCCGATCCATAATTACATTTACATTCAGCACCAAGTGATTCTTGACCTGATCAATACTAAGGAATTCCAACGGTTGCGCCGAATCAAACAACTTGGCACGACCAGCTATACTTTCCACGGAGCTGAACACTCCCGTTTTTCACATTCCGTTGGGGTGTATGAGATCACGCGAAAAATCTGTGATCTTTTCCAACGCAATTACCCGACGCAAAATCCTGATGATGGCTTGTGGGATGATCATGAACGGCTCGTTGCCTTATGTGCCGCTCTTTTGCATGACGTCGGCCATGGAGCATACTCCCATACTTTTGAGCATATTTTTCATACCAACCATGAACAAATGACGCAGCAGATCATCACCTCGCCTGAAACCGAAGTCAACCACGTTCTGCGTCAGGTCAGCGATGACTTTCCTGCTCAGGTTGCCAGCGTAATTGCGAAAACTTACCCGAACCAGCAAGTCGTTCAAATGATTTCAAGTCAAATCGACGCGGACCGGATGGATTACCTTTTACGTGATTCATACTTTACCGGAACAAAATACGGCAACTTTGATCTCACCCGGATCTTACGGGTCATGCGTCCTTATGAAGGCGGAATCGCCTTTAATTTCAGCGGAATGCATGCGGTTGAAGACTACATTGTCAGCCGTTTCCAAATGTATCAACAGGTGTACTTCCACCCTGTTTCCCGTTCAATGGAAGTCATCTTAAGTTCATTATTGAAACGGGCAAAGGATCTGTATGAAATGGATCAGTTACCGCATGATTTTGCATATGAAACTTTAAAACCGTTTTTTGATAATCAATTTTCACTTGAACAGTACTTAAAACTTGATGATGGGGTTTTAAATACCTGCTTCAGTATTTGGAGCGAATGCGACGATCACATTCTTAAAGACCTTGCGCGGCGGTTCTTAAACCGCAAGCCGCTTAAATCAGCTAAAGTCAATGATGATACGCGTTCGTTATTGCCAAAATTGCGCAAATTGATTGCTGAAGCCGGTTTTGATCCGTATTATTATGCAGCTACCAATGACAGTTTTGACCTGCCGTACGATTCATACAATCCGAATGCCAAGAAACCGCAAACGCAGATCGAATTGATGCAAACGGACGGAAGCCTGATCGAACTTTCAACTGTCAGCACTTTAGTCAAAGCCATCAGCGGTAAAATTACCGGCGACGAACGATTCTTCTTTCCGCGGGAAATGCTTGCCAAGGGAAATCAGCTTGAAATTTTTACCCCAGTTTACCAGCAATTTGAAGAATACTTGCACAATGATCGGTTGATTTTTCCCAAGTAAATATACTCCAAATTGAAAATGCACGGGTAAAACAAGGAGGTTGCGACTTATGTCGCAACCTCTTTACTTTATCTTTTATCAATTAGTCATCAATTTTATCTGAACGGAAACGGTTCTTAAACAATGGACTAACCGGCTTGTTTTCGTGAATCCGTTTGATTGCATCGCCGATAAGCGGACCAACTGAAACTTGAGTCAACTTATCGATTTGCTTTTCTTCTGGAAGTTGAATTGAATCCGTTACGATAATCTTCTTGATTGGAGACTTATCAAGACGTTCAATTGCTGGGCCTGATAATACAGGGTGCGTTGCACATGCATAAACTTCCTTGGCACCTGCATCCATCAATGCTTGAGATGCCAACGTAATTGTTCCGGCGGTATCGATCATATCATCGATAATGATGCACCGCTTGCCATCAACTGAACCAATAATATTCATAATTTCGGCAACATTGGCTTTGGGACGCCGCTTATCAATAATTGCGATCGGAGCCTTTAAGAATTCAGCTAATTTCCGTGCCCGAGTAACACCACCGTGATCAGGTGAAACAACAACAGCATCCTTTTCAAGACCGTTCTTCAAGAAGTAGTCAGCCAATAACGGCGCACCCATTAAGTGGTCCACTGGAATATCAAAGAATCCTTGAATTTGGGCAGCGTGTAAATCAAGCACGATTACCCGATCTGCACCAGCTTTTTCAAGCATATCTGCAACTAACTTTGCAGTGATTGGTTCGCGTGAACGAGCTTTTCGGTCTTGCCGTGCATAGCCATAGTATGGCATTACAACGTTGATCGTTGATGCACTTGCCCGTCTTAAAGCATCGATCATAATTAACAATTCCATCAAATTGTCATTAACCGGTGCAGATGTTGATTGGATGATGAAGATTTCATCCCCCCGAATACTTTCTTCAATATTGATCCGAATTTCGCCATCGCTAAAACGGTCAACTGAAGTCTTGCCTAAAGGAACTCCTACGGCATCAGCAATTTTCTTTGCCAATGGTTTGTTTGAATTCAAAGCAAAAATTTTAACCTTTGAATTATAACTTTGTTCAGCCATGATTGCCTCCAATATTGATTATTCTACTAATATATAGTATGCGTTAACCGGCTTAAAATCAAGCTAATTCTTAGTCTTTATCAGCTTTTTCGGCTTTTTTTGCAGCTTCGGCAACTGGGTAGCGGTCATAGTAACCTTCCTTGTTTACTTGACGTCCGCGGCCGATTCCCATTGCATGGGCTGGAACATCATTTGTAATCGTTGATCCAGCAGCAACATATGCGTGGTCTTCAATTTCAAGTGGAGCAACCAAGTTGGCGCCGCTTCCGATGAATGAGTAGTCGCCAACGTTTGTGTGGTGCTTGTTCATCCCGTCATAGTTGATGAAAATCGTTCCGCAACCAACGTTGATATTCTTACCTAACGTTGCGTCACCAACATATGTTAAGTGACCCACCTTGGTATTTTTACCAATTTCAGCCTTCTTAACTTCAACAAAGTTTCCAATGTGAACATTTTCACCGATGTCGGCTAATGGCCGCAAATGACTGTATGGTCCAATGTTTGAATTCTTGTGCATTACTGATTCTTCAAGGTATGAAACGGTAACCGTGACGCCATCTTCAATCTTGCAGTCCCGAATTTGTGAGTGAGCCCCGATCACGCAGTCTTCGCCGATAACCGTCTTGCCTTTAAGTTGAACACCCGGTTCAACAACCGTATCAGCCCCGATTTGAACATCAGCATCAATATAAGTGTTATCTGGGTCAATGATCGTTACCCCGTTACGCATGTGTCTTTCATTGATCCGGCGTTGCATTACTTTCGTTGCCTTAGCAAGAGCAATCCGGTCATTAACCCCCATTGATTCTTCAAAATCGTCCATTTCAAAGGCCCCAACTTTCTTGCCAGCCTTTTGGAAAATTCCAATTACATCTGGCAGGTAGTATTCACCTTGCGCATTGTCATTATTGACTTGGTGAAGGGCTTCAAACAATGCTTGATTATCAAACACATAAACACCTGTATTAATTTCATCGACTTTTGCTTCTTCAGGCGTTGCATCTTTTTGTTCAACGATTTTTTCAACTTCGCCAGCAGCGTTGCGAATTACACGTCCATAGCCAAATGGATCATCGGCTTTTGCCGTTAAGACCGTTGCAACATCGCCGCTTTTTTCATGATATTCAAATAATTTAGCAAACGTTTCGGCTGTGAACAATGGAGTATCACCGCATGTTACTAAGGTCATTCCATCTTTTGAGCCAAGCATCTTTTCAGCTTGCAAAACGGCATGCCCAGTTCCCAATTGTTCTTCTTGAAGGGCATATTCTGTTCGGTCGCCAAGGGTTTCTTGAACCTTTTCTGCCCCGTGGCCAACGATCGTCACGATTTGATCAACGTTATCCTTTTCAACTTGTGAAAGGACGTGGTCAACCATGGCCTTGCCGCATACTGGGTGAAGAACCTTATATAACTTTGATTTCATGCGAGTTCCTTGACCCGCTGCTAAGATAATTGCAAATTTTGCTGTCATTGATTTATCCTCATTCTCTATTAAAGTTATTTACTCATGCTTAAATTCTAACTTAAAAAAATATGAACTTCAATTATTGTTACATTCGAAAAAAGGAAGCCTTTCAGCTTCCTTTTGATCCTACTCTGTCCGTTTGCCAAATACCTTTGCAAGGTAATTTCCAGCACTGACGTGGATCGTCTTATTCAATGTGTTAACATTATCAACTTTCAATAATGAAGTATAGTCTTCGATCAACCGGCCGCCTTCATCAACAGCACCTTCAGCAAAGACCGTTACCCCAACTAATTCAGAGTCGAATTCTTCGATCATTGACTTCATTCCGTTGATCGTGCCGCCGCCCTTCATAAAGTCGTCAACGACTAAAACATGTGAACCGCGCCGTAAACTCCGCTTTGATAATTCCATCTTTTCGATTCGTTGGCTTGATCCTGAAACATAGTTAACTGAAACAGTTGAACCTTCAGTGATCTTTGAATCGCGCCGAACAATTACAAATGGAGCGTTCATGTAGTATGCAACGCTTTGGGCAATCGGCACCCCCTTTGTGGCAACGGTCATGATTGCATCCACCTGGCGTCCCATGTATTGGCGGGCAATCAACCGACCGACATGCCGCAAAACTTCCGGTTTACCTAATAAATCTGAAAGGTATACATATCCCCCAGGCAATAACCGGTTTTCTTGTGAAAGTTCAGCTGCCATTTCCCAAATAAAACGTTCAGCTTCTTCTTCACCAATTGATGGGATAAAGCGGGCACCACCAGCAGCTCCCGGAATTGTTTCCAAGACTCCAATGCCACGTACATTAAATGTCCGCTTAATGATTGCTAAATCTTCACTGATGGATGACTTAGCCGATTCATACCGCTTTGCAAAATATGTTAATGATACAAGTTTGTGCGGGTTGTTAAGAAAATAACTTGTCATATCGATCAAACGATCACTTCTACGTACTTTCATCTTCAAATCCTCCATTCTTAATTTTTCCTGATTTAACGTTTCATTCTATTAATTATTAATGTAAGTTCGCTCTTCTCTTAATAATTAACCCCTATATCATTTTATTCTTCGTATAAGAATAAATATTCGGTTTTTAATACGAATGACGCTATTTTACCATTATCTTCAAATTTAGTCAACGCTTACTTACGGATAAAATCAGGAAAAACTCTCATTCAATCCTATTATGATGCAATTCTTATGATAAGATTATTTTAATCATTAAATTATCAAAATGCAATTCTCAAATCATGAATTATGGTTTAAAACTTTTTGAAAAACATATATAATAAAGGTTAATTATTAGGTGAAATGAGGAGGTCCCATGGAAACTTTAGAAAAGGCACCTGCTAAGTTAAATCTTAGTCTTGATGCCCTTTTCCGGCATCTTGACGGCGATCCTGAATGGCGCATGGTCATGACGGCAATCGATTTAGCGGATTATGTCCACATTGAAACGCGTGACGATTCGAACGAGATCCAGGTTCAGACAAATACAGGCTTTCTCCCGCAAGACCAACGAAATTTAGCATTTCAAGCAGCGAAAAAACTTCAAGAACAGTTTCAGATCGATCAAGGAGTAATGATCACCATTGACAAGCACATTCCTGTTTCAGCTGGAATGGGAGGCGGATCAGCCGATGCCGCCGCCGTGTTGCGCGGTCTTAACAAGCTTTGGAACCTTAACCAATCGTTAACGGATCTTGCTCGCATCGGGCTTGAAATTGATTCCGACGTTCCATTTTGTGTATACAGTTGCCCAGCCCTCGTTGAAGGCAAAGGCGAAAAGATCACCCCGTTAAACGATTTGACTTCCTTATGGTTCGTTGTTGCCAAACCAAAAGCCAGCGTTTCGACACCAACCATTTTAAGACAAATTGATTTCAGTGAGATTCAGCACCTGAACGTGGAAAGCGTTGTTGATGCAATCCAACAGCAAGATTGGCAACAGCTGACGGCAAGCATGGGAAATTCGCTTGAACCGATCACGATTCAAAAGTATCCCGAAATCATCCGGATCAAAGAAAAGATGATCAAATTCGGTGCCGAAACAGCCCAAATGAGCGGGACTGGTCCCACGGTTTTCGGAATTTCAACCAAGCAATCGCGCGCACAGCACATCTACAACAGCTTACGCGGCTTTTGTAAGGAAGTTTACTTGGTACGTCCGTTCAACTTGAAAAATTGTAATTAAAAAAGGTGTGACAAAACATCAAAAACGAGCGTGGTGGAAACAGAAAAGCGAGCGGATCGCGCCAGCATAGATTCGGAGGTTTGCGCCCTTCACTTCGCGTCGCAGCTCGTTTGTTTTGGAACCCGATTATGCGGAAATAACAAAGAGGCTGTGACTTACGTCACAGTCTCTTTGTTAATCATCATACAGCATCTTTGCCACTTTCATTAAAACCTTTGGATCCTGGTGCAAAGCGGAGTGTTTGATTCCATAAAACATTACGGTCTTGCACGATGACCACTTTGGATTTAAAATCGTCGCTAAAAATTCAGACTGAACATTCGGAACTGAAGTATCAGTATGATCATGGTAATCAGCCATCACGTTATAAAATTTGATCGATGAACACGGTGTTAAATCCCGATATTCCCGTTTCAATTTTCGATACTCCGCATCTGTTAAATGTTCCCGTAGCGCTTGGGGATACGTTACCTTATTCGTAACCCCTTCGTTAACCGGCGTTCCCATCAAGACGACCTTATTGAACTTCACGTTTCGCTGGATCCACTTCGATTGCCCAAGGGCATGCAAAAATTCCGTTCCGCCCCACGAATGACCAACCACGTTCAATTCGTCGATCCCATATTTATTATGCAAGATCTTAATAACCTTGATCGTCCAATTCGTTTGCGGATTATATGTTCGAGCAAGGTTCCAGTCAAATAAAAGTTGAATCAACGCATTCTTCTTTCCTTTCACCGATCCGGAAACATGAACTGAGCCGGTCGGCGTCACATGGATCGTCATTGTTTTTTGCGCGATATTTTCCTTTTGGTAATAATTGATCATTTTATTATACGTGTAATTACTGCCGCCAAATCCATTGATCAGCAGTGTTGGCACATTTTGATAATGAATGTCACTTCGCAATTGATCTTGCCGCAATGTTTTTTGCGGGCTGGGAACCAATAAGATCATTTGAACAATCAACGCAATTACAATGATTCCAATCAAAATCTGACCGATTCGTTTTCCGATTTTTTTCAACTCAATTCCTTCATTCTTATAAAATAAAAAGTATCTACTTCATACTATACCGCGGAAAGCGACATTTATATGAAATAGACACTTTTGATCGTTATTTAAAGGTTACTCTTCAGCAGCCTCTTCATTTTCAAATTCAAGTTTGATATTTTGGGTTAAAACATCCGTGTAGCTGTATGAAACACGCTCAACTGCACTTTCATCCTTGTCAAGTTCAACCACAAAAACAGCTGGAAATGTTTCGCTCAGTTTACCTTTCCGGGTTAAAATCTTCTTGCGTCCAACATGAGACGTAACGGTCAGTTTCTTTCCAATATGACTATCCAACATCGACTTGATTTTTGCTAAAGTGCTTGGCATGTGCTTCATCCTCCCGTCAGCGTACACTATACCACACACGAAAGAAAATCTCAATTTTAGCACAAATCTTTAACAAAAAGCAATAAATTACTCTAATTTCTAATCATTTTCTATTAATCCATTAGATAAATCTATAAATTGGCTAAT
>DWVG01000088.1 GCA_019120355.1 Candidatus Ligilactobacillus faecavium | reverse complement strand
CTAGAATTCAATAAGGAAAACTATGCCAAACCAAATCCAAAAATGTTTGGGATTGCCAAAGGGAAAAACGTTATTATTATTCACCTGGAAAGTTTCCAACAATTCTTGATCAACTATAAATTGAACGGTCAAGAAGTTACCCCGTTCTTAAATAGTTTATATAACAGCAAGCAGTTTTATAGCTTCGCCAACTTCTTTAACCAAGTTGGTCAAGGAAAAACGTCTGACGCTGAAAACATGTTGGAAACCGGAACGTTTGGCTTGCCTCAAGGTTCGCTCTTCTCTGCAATCGGGACTGGCAATACCTTTGAAGCAGCTCCAGCAATCTTAAACCAAACTGAAGGATATACAAGTGCGGTTTTCCATGGAAACAACGGTTCATTCTGGAACCGGGATAACGTATACAAGAACATGGGTTACCAGTACTTCTTTGATTCAAGTTATTACAATACAAATTCAAATAACTTAACTGAATATGGATTAAAGGATAAATTAATTTTCCATGATTCGATCAAGTATCTTGAACACTTGCAACAGCCGTTTTACGTAAAGTACATTACACTGTCGAACCACTTCCCATTTGCAATCGACCAAAAGAACCAATCGATTCAACCGGCAAATACGGGGGATGCATCAGTTAATAATTACTTCGTAACGGCCCACTACTTGGATCAAGCACTGCAACAATTCTTTGATTATCTGCATAAATCAGGATTGTACAATAATTCAGTGATCGTCCTTTACGGTGACCACTATGGAATTTCTGATACCCGGAACTTGAAACTCGCCCCATTGCTTGGAAAATCAGCTTCGACCTGGAATAATTTTGACAATGCACAAATGCAACGGGTTCCATTGATGATCCACATTCCAGGTGACAATAACGGTGGCGTTCAATATCAATACGGTGGCGAAATCGACTTCTTGCCAACGTTGCTTCACCTTCTCGGAATCAATACTCAAAAGTATATCCAATTTGGAACAGACTTGTTCTCACCGCAACATAACCAAGTAGTTGCGTTCCGGAATGATAACTTTGTAACGCCGAAATATACAGTGGTCGGAAATACCATTTATGAAAACAGTACCGGTGCAGTAATCACTCACCCATCTGAAAGCGTTAAGAAACAAATTGCGAAGGACCGGAAACATGTTAATGAACAGTTGACTTTATCAGATTCATTAAATAACAAGAATCTCCTGCGGTACTATGTTCCAGAAGGATTCAAGCCGGTTGATCCAAAAGATTATAATTATCACAACGACTTTGCCAAGATTTTAGCCCGTGAAGCTCAACTTGGAAATAAGTCAGATAGTCTTTGGACGTTAAATCATGATAAGACAACGATCAACGATTACAACAGCGATGCGCCTGAACTTCAAACAACGGATAAAAACACATCAAACGTTGAAAGTGCGGACTCATCGGCATCGAAATACTTCAGTAAAATGCACGAATACACTGGATTGATGTCAAAGATCGAACAGGGTCAAGGATTAGATTCTTCTTCATCTTCAACATCGGATTCATCAAATTAAAAACAAAAATCGGATTGGAAAAATTCCAATCCGATTTTTTAATATTAAAAAGAAAGTGTGACAAAACGTTAAAAACGAGCGTGGTGGAAGCAAAAAAACGAATGAATCACGCGCAGCGTAGATTCGGAGGTTTTCGAATTAGCTACGCGTCACCGCTCAGCTCGTTTGTTTTGGAATCCGATTATGCGGATATAACAAAGAGGCTGCGACTTATGTCACAGCCCCTTTTATCAAATCTTTTCACCCTTTTGCAACTTTGCCGCCATCTCATTAATTTTCCGAAGCCGATGATTAATTCCAGACTTCGAAATTGGACCACCTGGAATCAATTCGCCTAACTCTTTTAAACTTAATTCTGGATGAGCCACCCGCACAAATGCAACTTCCTGAAGTTTATCAGGCAATTTATCAAGGCCTAAATGTTCATCCAAATATTTAATATTTTCAATTTGGCGGTTGGCCGCATCCGCCACTTTGTTTAAATTTGCTGTCTCACAGTTTACGATCCGGTTAACTGAATTGCGCATGTCGCGAACAATTCGAATATCTTCAAACTTCAGCATTGAATTGGTGGCCCCAATCAATGAAAGAAAGTCTGCAATCTTTTCAGCTTCTTTCAAATAAGTAATGTAGCCGCTGCGTCGCTCTGTTTTCCGGGCATTCAAATGATATCGATTCATCATTTCGCAAATCGTATCATTATGCTCCTCATAAAGCGAATAAATTTCCAAATGATAACGCCCGGTTTCCGGATTGTTAACCGATCCGGTTGCCAAAAACGCTCCCCGTAAATATGAACGCACCTTCAAGTCGTTATCAAGAAACTTGACCGGAACCGTTTGTTTAATTTGAAATCCATCTAAAATATTCAAATCATTCAAAACCCGTTCACTATTATTACGCAACTTAACAATGTATAAATTATTCTTTTTAAGTTTCATTTTCCGCCGGACGATCAATTCACTTTCAATTTGATAAAATTGTTTTAACAGTGAATAGATTCGCCGCGCCGTTGCCGGATTTTCCGTTTGAACAGCTAACACAAAATGGTGATTTTCAATGCTCAATGATCCGTTCATCCGAATCAAAGCCATTAATTCAGCTTTACCGTTCCCCTCTTCATGAATCTCAAGTGTTGTGAGTTCCTTTTTTACATCACTTGCGTAGGACAAATCAAATCATCCTTTCTAATTAATCCATGAATTTGGGCGCCCGATCAGTTGCATTAACTCTTCAACCACCTGCGTTCCATTGTGGAATACTCCATGATCCCGAAGTTCAAGGAAATTATCCGAAATTACCCGGCATCCCTGGGCCCGCAATCCTTTAAAGTCATGTTTAACTTGATCCAAATATTCATCATACTTCTGTCGGTCCATGTAATTTTGCGGTACTGGTTCCGTATTAACTAAAACCGTATTAATAAAATTATGGTGCAAATGATCATGCAATACCCGCACGTGCTGGGCATCCGTAAAATGTTCAGTTTCACCTTTTTGCGTCATGATATTGCAAATGTAAACGACCTCAGCCTTGCTTTTAAGAACCGCTTCACCAACATTGCGAATCATCAAATTCGGTAAGATACTTGTAAAAAGACTTCCCGGTCCTAGAACGATTTGATCCGCATTTAAAATTGCATCGATCACTTCAGGAACAGCTTGCGGTTCAGTATCATCAATGGCAGTGACCCATACCTTTTCAATTGTTTTCCCAGCCGCTGAAATTTCAGATTCACCTGCTAAATGAGTTCCATCTTTAAACTTAGCATTCAGCGTTAACGGCGTATTAGATGCCGGATAAACATGACCATCGACCTGCATCATCTTTGAAAGCTGCTGAACGGCTTCAAAGATATCATTATTATCCATTTCGGATAACGCCGCAATAATCAAATTTCCAATCGCGTGACCTGAGAAAAATTGGTCATCCGTTTTGAACCGATATTGAAAAATCTTTTTGTATAACTCGGGAACATCCGACAACGCAACCATTGCATTGCGAATATCTCCTGGCGGAACCACGTTAATATAGTTCCGAATCACTCCTGAAGAACCGCCATCATCCGCAACGGTCACAACAGCAGTAATGTCAACGTCTTTTTTACGCAATCCCTTTAAAATTACTGGTAGACCGGTCCCCCCGCCAATCATTACAATCTTTGGTTTTACCTTACTCATGAGCGGTTTACAGTCTCCTTTCTGCGATTAACATCCCGATGAGCGATCGTTACGTGATAGTCTTTTTTGAGGAATTCGCCTGTTCGCCGGGCTAAGGCAACTGAACGGTGTTGCCCGCCAGTACAGCCAATCGCAATGACGACATTGGTCTTGCCTTCTTTAATGTATCCGGGAATGACAGTTTGCAACAGCGCTTCAAAATGATTAACAAATTCCGTTGTCTTATCAGAATCCATGACATAATCATAAACTTCCTGATCAAGTCCGGTCTTATCCCGAAGTTCAGGAACATAGTATGGATTTGGTAAGAAGCGAACATCCATTACAATATCCGCATCGATTGGCAATCCATATTTAAAGCCGAATGACATCACATCAATATGGAATGGATACTGGCCTTCGTTCGTTTGAAAACTATGGAAGATTTCTTCCCGTAACTGTCGTGGCGAAAGTTTGCTTGTGTCAACAACCAACTGCGCCTGAGTTTTGATTCCAGAAAGCAATTCCCGTTCGCGCCGAATTCCGTCTAACGGCCGGCTATCGCGTGACAACGGATGGGAGCGCCGGGTCTCTTTATACCGCGCAACCAATTCCTCGTTTGAAGCATCAAGGAATAAAATTCGAATATCAATTCCTAAATTGTGCTTTAACTCTGATAAAACTCCATTGATTTCATCATAAAAATTCCGGGCTCGCAAATCAATTACAAGGGCCACCTTATGAATTTTCCCGGTTTCCTTGATCAATTCCCAAAATTTAGGAAGCAATTCAGGAGGCATGTTATCAACGCAAAAATACCCCAAATCTTCGAAACTTTGCATTGCAACTGTTTTACCTGCCCCGCTCATTCCCGTGACAATTACCAGTTCATCTGATTCGCTCATCATGATTTCCTCCCTTATTCATTCACCACAATCCTTAATTTAATTATTATAATACATTTACCATTAATTTACCGCTTCTTTAAAAGATCTTTTAAATATTTTCCCGTATAGCTGTGCGGGTTAGTAGCAACTTCTTCCGGCGTTCCCGTTGCAACAACCGTTCCGCCGCCTTCCCCGCCTTCAGGTCCAAGATCGATCAAATAATCAGCACTTTTAATAACGTCGAGGTTGTGTTCGATCACTAACACCGTATTCCCCTTATCAACTAAGCGTTGCAAGACTTTCAACAGGCGGTTGATGTCGTCCGAATGTAACCCCGTCGTCGGTTCATCGAGAATGTAAAGTGTCTTCCCTGTGGCTTTCTTATGCAATTCTGAAGCTAACTTCATCCGTTGGGCTTCCCCGCCGGAAAGCGTCGTTGCTGACTGTCCTAATTGAACATATCCTAAACCAACATCTGAAATTGTCTGTAATTTCCGTTTGATTTTCGGAATCGCATCGAAAAATTCAAGGGCTTCATCAACGGTCATATTCAAAACTTCTGCAATATTTTTCCCTTTATATTCAACTTCAAGGGTTTCTGAATTAAACCGCGAACCATGGCATACCTCACAATCAACGTAAACGTCCGGCAGGAAGTTCATTTCGATCTTAATGATTCCGTCGCCTTTGCACGTTTCACAACGGCCGCCCTTAACGTTAAAACTAAAACGGCCTTTGTTGTATCCGCGCATTTTAGCCTGATTTGTTTGGGCAAAAAGACCGCGGATATCATCAAATACCCCAGTATACGTTGCAGGGTTGCTTCGTGGCGTCCGGCCAATCGGTGACTGATCAATGTTAATTACCTTATCAAGATTTTCAACACCGGTAATTTTCGAATATTTTCCAGGTTTATCGGTCGAATTGTGATTGATTTTTTGAGCCAATACCCGTTCAAAAATTTGATTGACCAATGTTGACTTTCCTGAACCAGAGACTCCGGTTACAGCGATAAACTTTCCCAGCGGAAATTCGACATTAATGTTCTTCAAATTATTTTCCGCAGCCCCATACAACTTGATTGATTTCCCATTTCCTTCACGCCGTGTTTCAGGAACGGGAATATACTTCTTCCCTGATAAATACTGGCCGGTCAATGAATTTTTGACCTTCATTACCTCTTGCGGCGTTCCGGCAGCCATCACTTGGCCCCCATTTGCACCCGCACCAGGACCAATATCAATCAAATAATCAGCTGCCCGCATCGTATCTTCATCGTGTTCAACAACAATCAAGGTATTACCAAGATCTCGCATCGATTTTAACGATGCAATTAAGCGGTCATTATCGCGTTGATGTAGCCCGATGGAGGGTTCATCAAGCACATAGATGACTCCCGACAAGTTTGACCCGATCTGCGTTGCTAGCCGGATTCGTTGAGCTTCACCCCCGGAAAGTGTCCGCGCTGACCGGCTAAGAGTTAAGTAGTCTAACCCTACATTTTTCAAAAATGTTAAGCGATCATGCAACTCTTTCAAAATTGGACGGGCAATTATTTCTTTTTGTTCACTGAATTTTTGCTTATCAAAAAATTCAAGCGCCTGATCGACTGGTAGGTCTGAGACTTCACCAATGTGCATTCCATCGATTTTAACCGCCAAAGCTTGGGGATTCAGCCGGTAGCCGTGACATGCTTTACATTCTTGACTGGTCATGTAGCGCCGCAAAATATTGCGGTTAAACATGCTATTCGTGTCGCGGTACCGCCGTTCAATGTTGGGAATAACCCCTTCAAATGTCATATCAACATCACGTTTGCTGCCAAAGTCATTTTCAAAGTGAAAATGAAACTGTTTTGTTCCCGCACCATACAGCAACGTTTCCTGCTGCTTAGCCGTTAACTTGCTAAATGGCTTATCCATCTTAATTTTCTTTGCTTTGCAAAACTGACTAAGCAGTGAATAATAATATTTCGAACTGTCCGGGGCCCATGGCGCAATTGCACCTTCTTCAAGAGTTTTACTTTTATCTGGAACAACTAGATCCGGATCAACTTCAATTTTTTCACCAAGGCCATCACATTCAGGACAAGCCCCAAACGGCGCATTAAATGAAAATAGCCGCGGTTCAAGTTCCTTAATTGAAAAGCCGCAATACGGGCATGCTAACTTTTCAGAAAACTGCAATACTTGATCGCCAATTACATCAACAGCAACATAGCCGTCTGTAAGTTTTAACGCCGCTTCAACTGAATCAAAAAGCCGTGACCGGATTCCATCTTTGACAATGATTCGGTCAACCACAACCGAAATTGAATGCTTTTTATTTTTATCAAGTTCAATTTCATCACCAATTTCATGCATTTCGCCATCGATAATGATCCGCACAAAACCAGCCCGTTGAATCTTCTTCAAGACTTCCTTATGTTGGCCTTTTTTATCCTGGACAACGGGGGCAAGAATTTGAATCTTTGACCGTTCAGGAAGAGCTAAAATTTGATCAACGATCTGTTGCGGCGATTGACTAGTGATCTGATGGCCATCATTGGGGCAAATCGGCGTTCCGACCCGCGCCCATAACAGTCTCAAATAATCGGTAATTTCAGTAACCGTGCCAACCGTTGACCGTGGATTCTTTGATGTTGTTTTCTGATTGATTGAAATTGCCGGTGACAATCCATCAATCGAATCAACATCCGGCTTTTCCATCTGACCTAAAAATTGCCGCGCGTATGATGACAAACTTTCAACGTACCGCCGTTGCCCCTCAGCATATAGGGTATCGAATGCCAACGAACTTTTTCCTGAGCCGGATAAGCCGGTAATGACAACTAATTTGTTCTTCGGAATCGTCACATCGATATTTTTCAAATTATGAGCGCGCGCGCCATGAATTTCAATTTGATTTTTTGCCATGTCAATTCCTCCTTCTTATCCAATTTCAGCTTCTAATTCGAGAATCGTATCCCGAAGTGAGGCTGCTTCTTCAAATTTCAAGTCTTTGGCCGCCTGCTTCATTTGCGTCTTCAGCCGGTCGATCATTTCCTTTTGTTCAGCCTTCGTCATCTTGCTGAATTCAACTTCGTCATTTGCTAAATCTTCAGTTTCCTTATCTGAATTATCAAGCACTGAGATTTGATCCCGAATATCCTTCTTGATCGTTTTCGGGGTAATGTGGTGCTTTCGGTTATATTCTTCTTGGATGTGCCGCCGCCGTTTCGTTTCATCGATTGCTGCTTGCATTGAATCCGTAATTTCATCGGCATACATAATTACATGTCCGTTAACATTCCGGGCAGCCCGCCCGATCGTTTGAATCAATGATCGTTCATTTCGTAAAAAACCTTCTTTATCTGCATCCAAAATCGCAACCAGTGACACTTCCGGAACGTCAATTCCTTCCCGTAAAAGATTGATTCCGACAAGCACATCAAATTTACCAAGCCGCAAATCGCGAATGATTTTCGTCCGTTCAAGCGTCTTAATGTCGGAGTGCAAGTATTTAACCTTTATTCCAAGTTCTTTGAAATAATCGGTTAAATCTTCCGCCATTTTTTTCGTCAGCGTCGTCACAAAGACCCGTTCGTTGCGTTCGACCCGCTTATTGATCTCACCAACAAGGTCATCCATTTGACCCATAACTGGCCGCACTTCAATTTCAGGATCAAGTAAGCCAGTTGGCCGAATAATCTGTTCAACGACATGATCGGTCTGTTCCTTTTCGTACGGTCCCGGAGTTGCTGACATGTAAATGATTTGATGAACATGCTTTTCAAATTCTTCAAGTTTTAATGGCCGGTTGTCAAGCGCACTTGGAAGCCGAAAACCATAATCGATCAGCATTTGTTTCCGTGAAATATCGGCATGGTACATCCCTCGAACCTGCGGCATTGTAACGTGCGATTCATCAACGACGATCAAAAAATCTTTCGGGAAGAAATCTAACAACGTGTATGGCGGTTCGCCTGGTTTTCGTCCATCCATGTGCCGGGAATAGTTTTCGATTCCTGACGTATACCCCATTTCCTTTAACATTTCAATATCATACGTCGCCCGTTGCTTTAACCGTTCTTCTTCAAGCAATTTTCCTTGAGAATGTAATTCCTTTAACCGGTCGTCAAGTTCATGCTGAATCCCGTCAATTGCCCGTTCAAGCTGGTCATCATTCGTCATAAAGTGGGTTGCCGGGAAAATTGCAACGTGATTTCGATCGCCGAAAACTTCACCAGTCAACGGATCGATTTCCCGAATCCGGTCAATTTCATCCCCGAAAAATTCAACCCGAAGTGCCCGCTCGTCATGCGAAGCGGGGAAAATTTCAACTACATCGCCATGAACGCGGAACCGGCCCCGTTGGAAGTCAATATCATTGCGTTCGTATTGAATATCAACCAACGATTGTAACAACTTGTCACGTTCAATTTCTTGACCGACTCGAAGTGAAATCGTGTGCTTTTGATATTCAAACGGACTCCCTAATCCAAAAATCGATGAGACTGATGCAACGACGATCACATCGTTACGTTCCAACAAAGCACTTGTTGCCGAGTGCCGCAATTTATCAATTTCGTCATTAATACTTGAATCCTTTTCAATGTACGTGTCACTGGAAGGTACATATGCTTCTGGTTGGTAAAAATCATAATAACTAACAAAGTATTCAACCGCATTATGCGGGAAAAATTCTTTTAATTCGCCGTAAAGCTGTCCCGCTAACGTCTTATTGTGAGCAAGGACCAAAGTTGGCTTGTTATTATTTTTGATTACATTCGCAATTGTAAATGTCTTCCCCGTTCCAGTCGCTCCAAGCAAAATTTGAGATTTTTCACCCTTTTTCAATCCTTCTGTAAGTTCTTGGATTGCTTGCGGTTGATCACCAGTTGGTTTATATGGTGCAACCAAGTCAAATTTCCGATCTGCTTGTCGTTCGATCATTTCCATTCTCCTTTCTCAAT
>DWVG01000087.1 GCA_019120355.1 Candidatus Ligilactobacillus faecavium | reverse complement strand
TTGAGATTTTAGAAGGAGAGAATTATGTCTTCAAAACGTAAAATTGCATTAGCTTGTTCAGTTTGCGGTTCACGGAACTATACGATCACTGAGAATCCGAACCGGACTGAACGCCTTGAAGTAAAGAAATTCTGTAAATACTGTAATAAACATACTCTTCACCGAGAAACGAAATAAAGGAGCGAGAACGTTGAAATTTTTTAAAGAAGTTATTCAAACAATGAAGGATACGACGTGGGAAAATGCACGTGAGACCCGGAAGGATACATCAACGGTTGTTACAATGTCAATTCTCTTGATTATCTTTTTTGCAGTTATTGATGCTGCAGTTCAAGGTTTGATTTCCTTTATCTAGTCAAACTCAGAAAAGTTTGTTATACTAACGTTAGTTGAAAGAACCTTCGCTTTGCGAGGTTTTTTTATTTTGCTTTGAAATTAACTGGATTATAAATGAATGGAAGGATTACAATGGCAGAAACATCAGAAAAAAAGTGGTATGTTTTGCATACATACTCTGGATATGAAAACAAAGTTAAGACAAACCTTGAATCACGGGCCCAATCAATGGGAATGGAAGACTATATTTTTCGGGTAGTTGTTCCAGAAGAAGAAAAACGCGAAACAACGAAAACAGGGAAAGAAAAAGTTGAAACGTTAAAGACTTTCCCTGGCTACGTGTTAGTTGAAATGGTAATGACGGACCAATCATGGTACGTTGTGCGGAATACCCCAGGGGTTACCGGTTTTGTTGGTTCGCATGGTTCAGGAAGCAAACCTGCACCATTATTGGATTCGGAAATCCAAACGATTTTACATGGCCTTGGCATGAGTACCCGCCATCAAGACTTTAAGGTCAACGTGGGTGATTCGGTTGCAATTATCGATGGGCCATTTAAAGGTCAAGTAATCAAGGTAACGGAAGTTGATGGCGAAAAGATGAAGATCAAAGGAAACATCTTAATGATGGGCCATGAAACAAACGTTGAAGTCGGCTTTGATGAAATCGACAAGATCGTTTAATTTGAGATTCATTTTTAAGATTAACTATAATGAGTGAGGTTGCGAAAACAGCCTCATTTTTATTATGAATATAGAAAGAATTGATAAAAATGCGAGTTCAAGAACCAACGCTTTTCATTCATGGTTATTCGGGAACGTATTTTTCTTTTCGTAAGATGTTGAAACGGTTTGCGAAAAACCACTGGGGAGAAAAATCATGCATTGTGATCGTTTCGCGCACCGGCCAGATTTATTTTTGGGGCCGACCGCGTTCATTGATCCAGGTTTTGTTTTTAGAAAACCGTGATAATGTTTCTCATCAAGTTAATTGGATTTGGAAATTATTGAATCAGTTGAAGACGAATTATGGAATTTCGCACGTGAACCTGGTTGCCCATTCGATGGGATGCGTATCGGTTTTGCTGTATCTGAGTCAATACGGGTATGATGGTCGAAATTCCAAAGTTAAACGGGTGGTCACGATGGGGGCGCCGTTCAATGACATTGAAGTTGGAAAACGAACGCCGTATATTGAAGATCATCCGTTAACGACAACGGGACCGATTGAAATGTCGCCCCTTTACCGGTGGCTGAAAGTCAATAATATTGGGATGCCTGCAGACGTTCGTTTCCTGAACATTGCGGGAAATTTACAAAATGGAACTTTTTCTGACGGTCAGGTTTCGGTCAATTCGGCGCTGTCATTGCGCTATTTGGTAAGAGATGTTCGGCGGCAATATCAGGAATATATTATTCACGGCAAACGAGCTGAACATAGTCTTTTGCATGAAAACGAACAGGTCGATCAGATTATCGGCAAGTTTTTAACCCACTAATAAAAGAATTGAAATGGAGTGAAATTCAATGAAGTTAGTTGCGATTTTAATTGGATTAGGGCCGTTGATCGGATGGGGAATTTATCCGACGATTGCATCCAAATTTGGCGGCAAACCCGTAAATCAAATTCTTGGATCAACGATTGGAACGTTGATTTTTGCGATTGTTTATAACCAGATTGAACGTTTAGGCTTTCCTCAAGGCAAGGACTTATTGCTGGCGATTCTTTCCGGAATTGGATGGGCAGTTGCACAAGTAATTACTTTTTATTCATTTACATTGATCGGTTCTTCGCGGGCAATGCCGGTCACAACGGCCTTTCAACTTTTAGGAGCCTCGCTTTGGGGCGTTGTTGCCCTTGGTGATTGGCCAACGATGATCGATAAAGTTGTTGGTTTTGTTGCGTTGGCAGTGATTATTTTAGGAGCTTGGATGACGGTGTGGAGTGAACGCAAAACAAAGGAAGACAGTAACTCATTACGCAAAGCAGTCATCGTTTTGCTGATTGGTGAAATTGGGTATTGGGCTTACTCAGCCGCTCCGCAAGCAGCAAGCATTAGCGGAAAGCAGGCCTTCTTGCCGCAAGCAATCGGAATGGTCATTGTTGGCGTGATCTATGGGATTATTACGCTGGCTCGGAAGCAAGGCAATCCGTTTACGCAAAAGGTAACCTATAAGCAAATTATTTCAGGATTTTTCTTTGCGTTTGCGGCCCTTACATATTTAATTTCAGCACAGCCGAATATGAATGGATTGGCAACCGGCTTTATTCTGTCACAAACATCCGTTGTTTTAGCAACGTTGACCGGGATCTGGTTCTTAGGACAAAAGAAAACACATCGTGAAATGGCGGTTACGGTTGGCGGTTTGGTCTTAATCATCGCGGCGGCTGCAATTACGGTCATTGTTTAAAACCATAAGTTTCAGTGCAGACCATTGCACTGAAACTTTTTTTGTGATATATTTTAAAAGTATGTTTTACACATACTTAGTGGGAGGTCAAATCTGAATGGCCATCCGAACCACACACGGAAGAGGAGGTTTTTACCGTGGCAAAGAATGTAGTAAACGTAGTTAAGTTACAAATTCC
>DWVG01000086.1 GCA_019120355.1 Candidatus Ligilactobacillus faecavium | reverse complement strand
GTTTGGACTTCATCAAAATCCATCCGTTGTTCTTTTAAGAATTTTTCAGTTTTTTCAACTAATTGGGCTGCGCTTGGAGTGACAACATGCGCTGGAATTTCTTCCAAGCCAATTTCCATTAAAAATGTATGTGACATGTTATTTATCCTCCTTCAATAATTTTTGACGTAATTCTTCATCCTTGATCAATGGGAAACCTAACTTCTTCCGTTCTTCAACAAAGACCTTCGCAATTGCCTTTGCCATGTTCCGGATCCGTGCAAGGTAACCGGCCCGTTCGGTTACTGAAACGGCTCCGCGAGCATCCAACAAGTTAAATGTGTGACTGCATTTCAAAATGTAATCATATGCGGGGTGAACAAGCCCTTCCTTGATCAATCGCTTAGCTTCTTTTTCGTATGTATCAAAGGCATCTAAAAGCATTTCTTGGTTGCTTTCTTCAAAGGCATACTTTGAGTGTTCATATTCAGGTTCTTTAAAGATGTCACCGTACTTTACGCCATCAGCCCATTCCAAATCAAAGACTGAGTTGACGTCTTGAATGTATGATGATAACCGTTCAAGGCCGTATGTAACTTCTGAAGCAACCGGTTTAACTTCAAGACCGCCGACTTGTTGGAAGTATGTAAATTGGGTAACTTCCATTCCATCAAGCCAAACTTCCCAACCAACACCGGCGCATCCCATTGAAGGGTTTTCCCAGTTATCTTCAACAAATCGAATATCATGTTCTTTAGGTTCGATTCCTAATGCCCGCAAACTATCCAAGTATAAGTCTTGAATATTATCTGGATTTGGTTTCATCAAAACCTGGAATTGGTGGTGTTGATATAACCGGTTGGGATTTTCACCATACCGTCCATCAGCTGGCCGGCGTGATGGTTCAACATACGCAACGTTCCATGGTTCTGGTCCAATCGCCCGTAAAAATGTATATGGACTCATCGTTCCGGCACCCTTTTCAGTGTCATACGATTGCATGATCATGCAACCTTGCTTTGCCCAAAATTGTTGCAAAGTTAAAATAATATCTTGCATTGATAACTTCTTTGCCATTTCAATGCTCCTCCATTCAAAATTTTGAAGAAACGAATCAGCGCACAAAAAAATCCCTATGTAACGCCAATTCGGTTACATAGGGACGACTTCTTCAAATCGCGGTTCCACCCTATTTCTAGGAGATCCTAGCAGCTTAATTCGTAAGAAACTCCAAAAATGCCAATCATTAAAGTTCGCATGTCTGCTTTCACCTGCCAGACTCGCTGTCTTTTGAACTGAAATGACCCTTTTTCATCAATGCTTCTCTTATATTCTGTGACTATCATAGTCTAATTCCGATAGCTTGTCAAATCTTACTTACAGAACATCAAAACAGCTTCATAAATAATCGGTCCTAAAAGCGCGGGTAAAAAGTTCGCGACTTTAAAGTGTTTGATCTCTAAAATATCACATGCTAATGCAACGATCAAAAGCGAGCCAACAGCACTGATTTCATTAATCGTGCTTGCATTCAGCAATGGTTGAATAAACGAGGCGCATCCGTAAATGATCGCTTCATACAGGAAAACAAACGGTCCTGACAGCAATACACTATATCCAAAGATTGCACCATAAACCAGAGAGGTAATCAAATCTAAAATTACCTTAAAAAGCATTAAGCTTGTTTTCCCCGCAAGCGCAACATCAAGCGGTCCAACGATCGACATTGATCCAACACATTCGATCATGAAAACGGTAATAAATCCCTCCGCAAAATGCGGGTCAGAGGTCTTGAATTTCGTTTTCATCCAGTCACCAAAATGATTGAATTTGCCATCAATGTCCAGCCAAACACCCATAACCGAACCAACAACTAAACTAACTAGCATCAGCAGCGGCTGCTTCGTTGCAATTGCTCCCTGAATTCCGATGATGCCTACGCATAACGTTGCAATCTCCATCATCGAATTGATTTGTTTATCCGATAAAAAACGTTGCAGCGGTTTACTTAATAATCCGCCGATCGTGATTCCGACTAAATCCAGAAAAACATAAAACATTTATTTCACCTAAATCATTTTTATTCTTAGATAATTATCAAATTAATCGGCAATAAATGCAAGCTAATTTTTAATTAATGGGTAAAGCCATAGGTCGTTTTCTTCTGTTCATCGCTGTGATGAGTTAAAACGTGCGCATGATCAAGTTCTTCAAGACATGCCTTAAAATCTTCAATAAACTCAATGGCAACGTTCATTCCGAGGTCTGCCCGACAAACGATTCGTTGCACGATCAAATTATTGAGATTATCTGGCATCGGATATGTTGGAACTTGCCAGCCACGCATTCGTAACCGGTCAGATAAATCGTATAAATTCCATTCTTGAGCGTGATCGTCTTTCAATGCATAACACAAGATCGGTAAATGTTTTGCGCCGTTGACAACTTTAAATCTGCCAGTTTTCTTGATTTCTTTAATAATATACTTTGCCACTTCATGCGTTCGCTGATGGATTTCACGATAACCGTCAAATCCGTAACGGACAAAGTTATAATATTGACCAATGATTTGCGAAGCACTGCGCGAAAAGTTGATTGCCATTGTCGGCATTTCACCGCCAAGGTAACTGACATTAAAAATCAAATCCTGCGGAACAAACTTAGCATCGCGCCACAATACCCAACCAATTCCAGGATAAACTAGGCCGTATTTATGCCCTGACGAATTGATTGAAACAACATTTTTTAACTTAAAATCCCATTCGATCTCCGGTTCAACAAACGGCGTGTAAAAGCCGCCGGAAGCCGCATCCATGTGAATATAAACCTTATAATCGGTATGCTTGTTATATTCTTCAACTAAATCGTTAAGTTTCTTAATGTTGTCATAGCGTCCCGTATAGGTAATTCCCATAATGCCGACGATTCCAATCGTATACTCGTCAACGTAATCCATTACGGTATCCATATTCAATGAGAGGTCATTTTCATCTAATGGAACTTCCCGCAATTCAATATCCCAGTATGTACAAAATTTTTCCCAACAAACCTGATAACTCGAAGAAATTACGAGGTTCGGTTTATGAGCATTCAAGTCAAGTCCAAGCTTTTCAGCCCGTTTCCGCCAAGCAAATTTCATTGCCAAGCCGCCAAGCATACATGCTTCAGATGAACCAACCGTTGATGTTCCGAGATAATTGCCATCTTTCGGAGCATGCCATAAATCAGCTAAAATGTTAACACATCGGTTTTCGATTTCCGTTGTTCGCGGATATTCGGATTTATCAATCGCGTTTTTTTCAAGCGTTTCAGCCATCAATTTAGTTGCTTCAGGCTCCATGTACGTTTGACAAAAGGTTGCAAGATTTTGACGAGCATTCCCCTCATCTTCCAGTTCATCTTTAACCATCCGGTATGCCACGTCGGCTTGCATTGATTCCCGCGCAAGCTTATATTTCGGTAAATCAACATCTTCATTTGGATTCCCAAAAATTGGATCCAAGTACTTTGATTCTTCCTGATCTTTCTTTCCAAATAGCATAAAACATTCCTCCTATTTCTTTTGCTGACGCTTTAATTTTAAATCATGTTCGGTTAAAAATTCACCCCGACCGATTGGATGAATAAACCGGCTAACGTCTTCACTGTGAACATGGCGCAACTTGAATTGATGATTGGCCTCGCCAAACCGATGACGAAACGCATAAATTACAAATGGAATAATGACTGCGATCACAAAACTTATAATCAGCACAACTTGATATTTCCGTCCCTGAAGCGGTGTCAATGATGCTGGCGTAACGAACGAAACGATCAGTGCGAAAATCGACAATGCCAGCCCTGAAAAAGCAAGCACCGTCTTACCGAATTTACCACCCGGAGCATTATATGTGCGTTCCTTCGTTGAATATCGATAAATCAGTTTAAAGTAACTGATAAAAATCAAAATATAACACAGTAAGTAAATCACCACGGTCAACGAAACGGCTGCTAAAAACGAAACGTTATCCGTTCCGCCGCCAAAAGTTAAAATTGCGTCCCAACCGGTAACAATTATTCCTTGCATGATCAAGACCGGAACGGGAACCCCATCCGCATTCAATTTGCGGAAGATTTGCGGCAACATCCCTTTTTGAGCCGCAACATACATTCCCTTTGACGGACCAATGATCCACGACGCAATTTCAGCTGCTACTCCAAAGGCAATCAAGAACGCCATTAACTTCACAAACCACGTCATTTGACTTGTAAAATGCTGGATCAAGGTGTTAAATGCCTGAATAACACCCGCACTTAATGAAAGCTGCTTTTGCGGAACGACCATCGCAACACTCAGACCGCCAGTTCCATCTAAAAAAATCGTCAGAAATACTAACATAATGATTACTAATGGATAATTGCGTTGCGGATCTTTCAATTCATTGACGTGTGGCGCTGAAGCTTCAATTCCGCCAAATGCCAAAATAAACGAGGACGCTACAACCAGCGTTGAAAGATGCGTCAAGTTCGGCACAAATGCGTGCCAGCTAATTGAAATCTGATTATGTCCGCCCTTTACCAAATATAAAATGGCCAGCCCTAAAAAAATAACTGATGGAACTAAAATCCCGGCAATAAATCCTCCCTGAGCGATTTGAGCCGTCCGTTTGGTGCCTTTCAGCTGCGTCAAGGTCAATCCCCAAAAAATAATCAAAACCCCAATAAACTTGATCACCGGGTTATTGTTTAACGCCGGCCAGTTGAACATATAAGCTAATGCGCCTAAAATAAAGTAACTCATCGTGACAAAACTGACCGTAACTTGAAACCATTCAAAAAAGATGGCGGCAAAACCCCATCGCTGGCCTAACGCGTTGCTAACCCAACCATAGACGCCACCATCTTCCCATCCTTTTACACTTGCCATTTCTGCTGCTGCCAGTGAAATCGGCAAGAACCAAAAAATTCCGAAAATGATTACAAAAAATAATAAATGTAATTTAGCCGTCGCAAAGGT
>DWVG01000085.1 GCA_019120355.1 Candidatus Ligilactobacillus faecavium | reverse complement strand
CATGAAATCGACCCTATCTATTTTTTATTTCTCTCAAAAAATAATAGTCCACTATAATTAGTGAACTACTATACCATTATTAATTTTACTATCATTCAATCTAAAATACAAAATGCATTTTAAAGTTAAATAAATGCCAAAACAACAAAATTCAAAATAAAGAGAATCGTGCAGATCACAAGCATTGGATGAATTTCATTGAATTTCTTCTTGCAGATTTTAACTAACAAGTAGAAGACGAAACCGGCAGCGATTCCGTATGAGATGCTGTAACAAATTGCCATGAAGACAGATGCGAAGAATGCCGGGATCGCATCTTCAAGATTTGACCAGTTAATATCTTTAAACGAACTCATCATCATGATTCCAACAATAATCAATGCGGGAGCCGTTGCTTGGGTTGGAATAATTGCAATTACCGGTGCTAATAAACTGCTTAATGCAAACATCACAGCCGCAGTCAAACTTGTCAATCCGGTCCGCCCACCGGCACCAATCCCAGAAGCACTTTCAACAAAGGTCGTAACATTTGATGTTCCGCAGATTGCAGCGACAATTGAACCAGCAGCGTCTGAGAACAATGACCGGTCCATCTTTGACTTGAATCCTTTTCCGTTAAAGAATTCTTCTTCATCGGCTTGAGAGAAGATTCCTGATTTTTTCCCCGTTCCAATAAAGGTTCCAATTGTATCAAAGATATCAGTCAATGAGAACGCAAAAATTGTCATAATTGCTAACAACAAGCGTCCTGGATGATCAAATAACGCCACCATTCCGTGGGGACCAAATGCAGCGCCAATTGTTACCCCAAGTTCTTTAAATGATTCAGCTAATGATGGGGCATGTGCAAGGCTTAAATGCGTTACTCCAAATGGAATTCCAATTAACGTTGTTAAAATAATTCCAATCAAAATTCCACCGCGCACATTTTTGATCATCAAAAATGCCATGATCAACAATCCAATTAAAGCAACTAATGCACCTGATTGATTAAAATTGATCAATGCCGGAGTAATCCCGCTTCCAGAGACAATTGATTGAATTCCGTGTGAAAAGTGAGTTGTTGTTTGATTGAACGGATGATTATTAACTGTTAAAATATCGCTTGAATCAGTGGTAAACTTAAGAAAACCTGCATTTTTAATTCCAATGTAGGCAACAAACATTCCGATGCCACCACTGATAGCGTGTTGCAAAACTTCAGGAATTGATTTGATGATCATCTTCCGAATCTTTGTCAAAGTGATCGTAACGTTGATCACCCCGCAAAGAAAGACCAGTGCCAAGGCTTCTTGCCAACTAAATCCAAGTTGTAAAACAACGGTATACGTAAAAAACGTTGCCAAACCCAGTCCAGGAGCTTGAACATACGGAACATTGGCAAATAAAGCCATGATCAGGGTACTAACAACTGATGCAATAATCGTTGCCAAAAAGATTCCTTGAGTCGGCATCCCGGTCTTACCAAGGATATTCGGGGCAACAAAAAGAATATACGACATTGCAAAAAAGGTGGTTAACCCTGCAGTAATTTCGGTTGAGACGCTTGTATGATTTTCTTTCAGTTTAAAAAAGCGTGTCATCAATCAATCCCTCTTTCAAAATAAATTACCTGCATTATAGCAGAAATCATTCGGGGTTAAAAGATAATCATCAATAAAAAATTATTTTTAATTTAATAATTCACCTTATAACGAACAAAGGAGTTTAAAATGAGAATTCAAACATTTCGCGAGGCAACTCAAGGATTTAATCCTCAATACCAATGTTACTGGGAAAACGAAGCACATGCAGTCGCAATCTCCGATTTTGATTTTGATAAGCAGACCAACGTTCTTTATCTTCTGCCCTATCATGATCATCCGCTTCAATTTAAAGCCCTGGAAGTGATTGCGAATGCTCTGAGTGCCGATGTTAAAATTCAGCTTAAAACAAAAAGCGGGAAAAAGTTCCCGCTCTTTGGCTTTCGGATCGTTGATCAATCCAAAATTCTATTTTCATAAATTTACTATGCATAAAATTCAAATACAAAGTCATCGATTCGGACAAGATCGCCATCTTTGGCTCCCCGTTCGCGAAGGGCATCATCAACTCCCATGCCCCGCAACTGCCGGATAAACCGCAGCAGACTTTCATCGTGATCTAAGTTCGTCATCTTAAAGAGCTTTTCAAGCTTATCACCTGAAAGAACCCAAGTTGCATCCGGATCACGCGAAATTGTAAATGCAGGGGTATCTTCACCGTCATCAAACCGGTATTCAGAACGGTTAGCAGCCATTTCCTTTTCCGCCTTCGTTTCAAAGTGCGGCGTCTTATCGAGTAAGTCCGCCGTTGCCTGCATCAGATCTTGCAATCCTTCATGGGTAATTGATGAGATTGCCATTACTTGCGGTGCTTGAGCTAATGGCGCATAATCCTGTTCAATCTTGGCCTTAAACTTTGCTAAGTTTTCAGCTGCATCCGGCATATCCATTTTCGAACCAACGATGATTTGCGGCCGTTTTAACAAATCCGGATCATACTTCTTCAATTCATCATTGATCTTTAAAAAGTCTTCGTACGGATCCCGTTCTTCGACCCCTGACATATCGATCAGGTGCAAAATAACCCGTGTCCGTTCGACATGGCGCAAGAATTGGATTCCAAGACCAATTCCTTGCGAAGCCCCTTCGATCAGTCCTGGTAAATCAGCCATTACAAAATCGCGACCATCATCCAATTGAACCATCCCTAGGTTCGGAACCAGCGTTGTGAAATGATATTCAGCGATTTTGGGTTTCGCACTCGTAACCGTTGAAAGGAGTGTTGACTTCCCAACGGATGGGAATCCAACCAATCCAACATCGGCTAAAACCTTTAATTCCAAGTTCAAATTCCGTTCTTCACCTGGTTCGCCATTTTCAGCAATTTCAGGAGCTGGATTTTTCGGACTGGCAAAGTGGATATTCCCCCGACCACCACGGCCACCGTGAGCAACGATCAATTCTTGACTATCTTCCGTTAAATCACCTAACACTTCGCCGGTATCAGCATCCGTAACCGTTGTTCCTTCGGGGACATCAATATACAAATTTTCAGCTGCGCGGCCATACTTTCCCTTGATCATTCCGTTTTGACCAGCCTTGGCTTTAAAGATCCGGTGATACCGAAAATCCATCAAAGTTCGAAGTCCTTTATTGACCTTCAAAATAATACTTCCGCCATGACCACCGTCACCACCGGCGGGACCACCATTCGGAACATATTTTTCACGCCGGAAAGCGACCATTCCGTCGCCGCCTTTCCCAGCTTTAACTTGGATTTTAATTTGATCAACAAACATTGACATTGTCTTTTTGTTCCTCTTTCTACGATTTATTTATCGATCCAGTCTTTCTAACTGGCATATTTTACTCGCTATAACTATATCAAGTTTTGATTAAAAATAAAAGCACGACAAGTTCGCCGTGCTTAATTATTGGTTTTAATCACTAATTTTATTTGTCCGTCTTGCAATTGCTGGAAGAATTAATCCTAACGCAATCAAAATGATTGGGGTAATCACGTTCATCGCAATTTGGAACCACCATGAGCTTGTTCCGAATGCAGCCATGTTAGCCTTTGGAACCATTCCCATAATACATGCAAATGCAGTAAAGACAAACGTCCAAATTCCAAATGCGTAGCCGACCGGTTTACTCTTTACAAAGACATAGTCTGACTTGTACTTGTCCATGTACTTAACCAGCATAATGTATGCTAAGAATACCCAAAGGTAACGCATCGGCATACAAATTGAATTTAAGTTCAACAGCCAATTATACAAGTTTGACATTCCCTTGATTCCAAGAGCTGGAACAATGATCAAAATCGAAACTAAAACCGTAACCATCTTGTAGCCGTTGATAAATACTCCATGTTTGTTCTTCTTCAAAAGAACCTTTGGAATAAAGCGTTCGTCAGCTTCATCTAACAACATCCGCAATGGCGCATCAATTGAAACTGCCAAAGCAGTAGCTGAACCTAGTGTATTTGTGATCGCAAAGATCCACATGAAGAGGTTACCGACATGGTAATAACGTCCAAGAATTTGGAATGCTTCATATGCCCCGTTTGACATCAAGTCATTTGGAATATGATGAGCATTGATCACAATTCCCATTCCGATTGATCCTAAGATTGCTGACAAAGCAACGATAATTGCTAACACAAGCATGCCCTTTGGAAATTCGCGGGATGCATTGTGTGTCTTGTTAACATATGGTGAAATTTTTTCACAACCGCCAACCGCAAAAATCAGCATTGAAAGGGTTGTCAAATATTGGAAACTAAATTTCGGAATATAATCATGCAAATTGCCCATATTCGGCGTTGCAACGTGCGTATGAAGAATAAACGGTGCACTGATTCCGAGAATAATGAACAGGAATGACATGACCAACAGCAAAATTCCCGCAATGTTCCCTAATTTCTTCAGTGCATTTAATCCTTTAGTTGCAAGCCATACAAATCCTAAGAAGAGAACTAAACTAAGCAATTGAACAACAATCGGCTTGGTATCATTAACAAAAGTCCCATTGCCGCGGAAAAGCCAGCTTAAACTGATCATAATAATTTGTGGTTTTTGAGCTAAATACGGAACGTGAACGACCCAGTAAGTCCAGGCAGCTAAGTAAGCCCACTTACTTCCGAGCAATTCGTTGATCCATGAACTGACCCCTGCTCCTGAATTTTGAAATGCTGATCCTAACTGCCCAACCATTAAGGTATACGGGATAAAGTAAAGGAACATAATCAAAATCCATGAGAAGATAACGGTTAGTCCTTGATTAGCAAAGTTATTAACGACATTCGTGAATCCCCAAACGACGGTAAATGCCAGTAAGGCAATGTTATACCAGCGCAGTTTTGAGGACTGACTTGTATTTTCCAATGAAATTCACTCCGTCCATTGATTAGTTATCAAAATTAACGGTTAAAATTGTAGCATACATTTTTAATTTTTTCTAATCA
>DWVG01000084.1 GCA_019120355.1 Candidatus Ligilactobacillus faecavium | reverse complement strand
TTCACACACCTTTCCCGCGCCCGTTCAAACAATTTGGTTTGGTTGATTTTTTCCATATTTAACAAGAGCACCCCGGAATTGATGTAATCCAAGTGCGTTAAACTATGATGGAAAAACCAGCGGCCATAATAGTCCAGCACCCCGACAAATTCAACATCGGTAATATCTTGGTGATAAAATTCACGCGGATCTTTCCGACAAACAACATCACTATCAAGATAAAGCAATCTCGCTGGCAGGTCAGGAAGCTGGTCGGTAAAGAGCCGTAACATTGCATACGGGGTAAAACGCGTCCCCATATTCTTTCGCGGAATTTGCCGTTCAAACAAGGCCGTGCAGTCATACTTCTTAACAAAACTATGCCGATTGGTCCGTTGCACTAACTGATTCAAAAATGAAATCGTCCGATCAGGAATTGCATGGTAATCCTTTTCTGCGGTATGAAGCTCCATTGTCATAATGTAAATATGAAGTTCATCTGGTTCATGTTTCAGCAGTGACAAAATCGAAATCAATAATCCGTCTTGAATATTTTGATCACCGCAATATAGAAGATTCATGCCGTTAATTTCACTTTTCCTTTCGTTTGACATACTTAACATATTCAACGTCGCTTAACGCCGCCCGCTTTTCCATTTGCTGCTTAACGTCCTGCATTAATTTCCGCTGCCGCTCTTTCCGCGGAAGGGTCGAATCAGGATAAATTGGGCCATCCAAATACGTAATCATTTGCGGTCGGTTTCCTCGTCGCGCTTTTTGATAAGTGTTGGTCATTACAAACGATGGCGCGTTCGTTGTGATTGGAAAATGGAAAGCAGCTTCTGAAAACGGCCGGACTCCCGTGTAATACGGCCACACATGGGCTTCGGGATACACCGTTACAAAATCACCCTGTTTGATATGATAATCAACTGCCTTAATTAAAGAAGGAAGTTGATGAATATCTGACGGAATCGGCATTGCCCCGCCATAGGGAAGCAACGGCCCGATGATTGGCATTCCTAAGTTAGCTTGGGCACAAATTACATAGTACTTACGGGCTCCTCCTGCAAGCATTGGCAAAAAAACATCGCCAACTGGTTGGGTGTGATTGGCATAAATAAAATATCCTTGCCCGCGGTACGGCTTCAGCACATCTAAATTTGCAAACCGTTGTCTCAAAATTAATTTGTTAAACCCATATCCAAAAGCCTTCGCCCCAGCTGATATTACGAGCGCTAAAAAATTAAATTGCCAATCAGTGCGCACCCACTTAAAGTCATCTTTAAGCTGATAATCCTGATCGGCAGTTTCAACTAAGTCCTCATCAAACCCAGTAAAATATTGAATCTTGTTTTTTGCCAAAATCCGATCCCGTCCTTAATTTCAGACTATTCTCCTTTTAAGTATGATACCCAAATTAGCAATAATCGTCAAACTGACAAGCATTGATATGCTATAATTAGCATGATTTTAGATTCAGCAAATTTAGAAATACGAGGAACAAGATTGAAAAAACAACAGTACATTAAATTAATTTCACATAACGACTTAGACGGTTTTGGCGCTCCCCTTCTTTTGGAGGCCTTACAACCTGAGTTATTCAGTAACGTGACGTTTGATTTAACAACGTGTTCGGCTGGCCGGCTTGACCAGGAACTTGAACGGTTCTTCCGCCAACCCGATGTTCAAAAGTACAGCGATATTTACATTATGGATATGACGCCTGACAGCGATTATTCATTCCAACAACTTGAACAGCATTTTGCAAACCACTGGCTGATTTTTGATCACCATGAAAGCGAAGAAGAACTGCGTCAAAAATATGCTGCCAATTGTATTTCACCCGCTAATCCGGCAATCAATCCCAGTGCCGTGAGTCTTGTATGGGACTGGGTCAGCAAACAGGTCAACTTTGCCAACGTTCCGACTGCGCGCCAACAGGAATTGCAAGAAATCGTCAAACTGATTCGGGCATATGATACCTGGGATTGGCAAAATGATCCGAACATGAGCAACGAAGAACGGAAAGCAGCCGATGAATTAAACCAGCTTTTCTGGTTTTATCCGTTAAGCCAGTCTGAATCATTTGTAACGAAGGTTTATCAAACCGGCTGGAAACAGTATCATGACCAAAATACGTTACTGATCAATACTTTAAACGGCCGCCGGCAACGTTATCTTGACAAACATCTCAAAAACGTTGTTGAGTTTTCCGTTGACGGCCATTCATTCGGCGTTGTCTATGCCAGCGACTTCAAATCAGAAATTGCCCATGCCCTGCTTCAACGGCACGATGTCGAAGCTGCATTGGTAATCGACGCCCATAGCGTTTCGCTTCGAAGCAACGGTCAACTGGATGTTGCTGAATTTGCTGCTAAGTATTTCAACGGCGGCGGCCATGCGGATTCAGCCGGCGGTGTGCTCCCGCTCAATCCAATTGAAGAAGCCGAAAATGCAATTGTCGAAGCCGTTAAACAGCAGGCTCAAGTTAACGCGAAGACCCAAGTTCAGACTGACGAAAATTTAGGCAATCTCGCCGATTCGATTTCCGAAGAAGCAGCTGCCAAACTCGCTGCCCTTTTCAAAGACAAATAAGAGGAAGATAGCATGATCAAAGAAATTATCCATGACGTTCATTTTTTATCTCAAAAATCGCTGCCGGCAACTGCGGCTGACACACAAGCGGTTCAGGACTTGAAAGCCACGTTTATTGCAAACTGTGACCGGGCTGCCGGGTTAGCTGCCAATATGATTGGCATCCATAAACGAATCATCGTGTTCGGCCTGGAAAAGCTTCCCGTAATGATGATCAATCCCGAAATCGTTGCGCAAAATACCCCGTACCAAACAACTGAAGGATGTTTATCCCTTGATGGCGTTCGGCCAACGCAACGGTTTAAGCACATCACGGTTAAATTTCAAAACGAACAGTTCCAATGGCAAACCCAAGAATTTACCGATTTAATTGCTGAAGTCATTCAACATGAAATCGATCATTGTAATGGAATTTTGATTTAAAAATAGGCTGCAGCCCTTCAAGGACCGCAGCCTATTTCTTATCTTAAATTAATCTTCTGTTTTTTCTTTTGCTTTTTGCTGTTTTTCAAGCCGGTGAGCCATCAAAAACGTGGTGATCATGATGACGCAAATGACCGCA
>DWVG01000007.1 GCA_019120355.1 Candidatus Ligilactobacillus faecavium | reverse complement strand
CTGCTTCCATGCATCAGTAAATCCTTTAAATCTCAAGTTAGGATATTCTTTTTTTGCAAATAAATTGTCTAAAAAATACTTTTTCACCCGTGAAAGTAGTTTAAGTTTTCGTTCATATAAGGCGAGAAGATAATTTAATTTCTTAAATAAATTACCAATCTTAAATTTCTCTGATTCATTTGGAACTTTGAATGTCATTTTTCGCAAATTTCCAACTGTTATTTGGTTTATAGTTGCTCCTAAATTTTTATAAATTTCTTTTTTAAAATTTATGGTATCAAGTAGAACATCTAAAAAATAAGGTGTTGAAGAACGTATTCCAGTCATAAAAGCACCGATAACTGTATTGTCAATCTTTTGTGTTACAAGTGCATGTTTGCCAATCAAACCTTTTGAACCATTTCTGACAACCATAATAACGTCATCTTTTTTTACAGGCTCTGAATTAGCAATATTAGGATTAACATAAACATTATCAGCGGAAACAAGAGTATTATCTTTTATATTTGAAGATCTTATTACAAATGTTCCGACATCCTTAACATCATTAGGGGAATATGTTAATCCGGAAAAAAATTGAACTTGATTTTGTAACTTACGCTGCTCCCAATCATCAGTAAATCCCTTAAAACGAAGGATTGGCGTCTTTCTTTGCCCTTCTTTATCGGCTTTTGTCATTATTTAAACGCCTCCTTAATCGCCTCAATGATATCTTTTGACTCATCAGTTACTTGCAATTCATCAACCATTGATAAGAATTCACTTTCGGTTTCCTTAATTTTTTTGTTAATATCTTGAAGTTCTTGAGATACTTTCTTAATATCAACGGGAGGCTCTTCTTCAAATGTATCTACATAGCGTGGAATATTGAGATTAAACTCATTTTCCTGAATTTCATCAAAATCTGCATCATGAGCATACTTTTCAATATCCTTTCGCTCAGAATACGTTTTGACAATTTTATCGATATTTTCGTCAGTTAAGATGTTTTGGTTCTTACCCTTTTCAAACTCTTTTGAAGCGTCAATAAAGAAAATATCCTTATTTGTCCGATTCTTCTTAAAGACTAAAACAACCGTTGGAATTGATGTTCCATAGAATAAGTTTGCAGGCAATCCAATAACTGCATCCAATACATTATCTTGTTCAATCATGTACTTCCGGATTACACCTTCTGCCGCTCCTCGGAATAAAACCCCATGAGGCAATACAACTGCCATTGTTCCGTCATCTTTTAAGTGATAAAGCATGTGTTCTACAAAAGCAAAATCCGCCTTTGACTTTGGCGATGTCTTCCCGTACTTCTTGAAACGTGGATCATCTAATTTATCGGTTGTATCCCATTTAGCAGAATATGGTGGGTTTGCGACTACTGCATCCGCCTTTAAATCAGGAAACATGTCATGTTCCAACGTATCGCCTAATTCAAAAGTAAAGTTACGATAATTAATTCCGTGCATGATCATGTTCATTCGTGCCAAGTTGTATGTTGTACGGTTTAATTCTTGACCAAAGAAATTCCCAACGTGTTCCTTTCCAACGGCATCCCCAACTTGAAGCAACAATGAACCTGAACCCATCGTTGGGTCATAAACTTTAGGTAATTCATTTTTACCAAGAGTAACAATTCGAGCTAACAACTTTGAAACTTGTTGTGGGGTGTAGAATTCGCCCGCCTTTTTACCAGCATTTGCAGCGAACTGGCCAATTAAGTATTCGTAAGCATCCCCTAAAACATCAATTTCAAGGTCTTCTTGTTCAAACGGAATGTCAGAAAGTTGAAGTAAAATCTTTGAAACAAGATTGCCACGATCTGCAACGGTTAATCCTAAACTTGGTGATTGTAAATTCAAATCTGCAAATAAGCCTACAAAGTCGCCTTCTGATTCTGCACCAATCGTTGAATTTTCAACCGCATTAATTGCCTTTTGAAGCTCTTCAATATCAAATTCACCAGCATTGATTTTCTTAATAAAGTTTGAGAAAAGGTAATTCGGTTCAATTACATAACCAATATCTTTAATTAAAGCATCTTTTAATTCCTTTTGATATTCATCATCTTCCCATGCTTCTTCATATGAAACATCTTCATTTCCAAGAAGTTTTTCCGCATAATTTTCAACCTTATTTGAAAGAAAACGATAAAAGATGAATCCTAAAATGTAGTTTTTAAATTCACTTGGATCCATGTTTCCGCGAAGGTCATTCGCGATTGCCCATAGCCTCTTTTGAATTTCGGCTTGTTGCTGCTTTTGAATATCATGTGTTTCTTCCGTCATTTATTGAGTATCCTCTCTAATTTACCTTAAATTTCAACCGTATATTTTTCACTTGTTTCTTTAATGAAACTGATCGTCTTTTTAGCGACCTTTCGTTTTTGCAAAAAACCATATCCTAAATCATTCAATTCAGTTGTTAATTTTTCCGAATCAATTCCGCCGCTGAGCTTGTATTCATTAAACATTTCGTCAATTTGGCTCTCGGATAATTTTGTTTCTTTAGAGAAATCATCGACTGCTTTTTCGCGTTCTTTGGCAAGAAACTCATTTAACGAATTTCCAATATTATCATTCGGTCCTAAAGTTGGAATAACTTCTTCAAGGAACTTCCGAATCAAATCTGCTTTCAAACGTAAGCCATCCGTATTAGCAGTGTTTTCCATTGCCTTTTTTATCACTTCAATATCTTTTTCCTGCTGCTCTTTTGAAGTTAAATCAATTGACTGGACAAGATTCAAGATATAACGAACATCAATTTGATCCACTGCTAACAAAGAAAGTTCAAAGTCGATATCATCGAGAATTGATTCTTTATTCCCTTGTTCTTTTTTAAACTTATCTTTTACATCGAGATACTTGCCTTGAAAACGTTGGAACGTGCCTTCATCAATTACATCGCTAATCTTATTCCAATCAAATTCTTCATAAAACCGAAGTTGATTTTGTTTCCGAAAGACATCCCGTGCTAATTCGATAAATTTCTTAACTGCTTCATCGCCCTGATCAAACAAGCTATCAACATCTTCAGGTTTAGCAACATAGTTCTTCAATGCTAATACCGCTTGCTTAAACCGCTCCAAAACATTTTCATATGGTTCAACTAAAAAACTATCCATGTCTCCTGCTGAGAATAATTGAACAGCGTCATCTGTTACCTTCTTCAAATTGCGATACGAAATAATGTTTCCGAATGGTTTAGTATCTTTTTCAACCCGGTTGGTCCGTGAATATGCTTGAACTAACCCGTGCCATTGAAGCTTCTTATCAACGTAAAGCATTGAAAGGCGCTTGGAGTCAAATCCTGTTAAGAACATGTTAACAACGATCAAGATGTCAATATTTTGTTTTGGTGTATCTTTTTGATGGTTAACCATCCGATTAGTAACATCAGCAAAATAATCATCAAAATTATTGGTATCAAAGTTGGTACCAAATAATTGATTGTAATCTTTAATTACGTTGTCTAAACCATGACGCGAAGTTGAATTTTCAGAATTTTGATTGGCTTCATTTGAATCTTCGTTTGCTTGCCATGTAAAAATTGTCGTCACGTTAATTGGATCATCCATTTTATCAATATATTCTTTAAACAGTGCATAATACTTCAGCGCCATTTCAGTACTTGAAACCGTAAAAATTGCATTATACATCCCATTTCCAGAAAGTTTTCGATGATTCAACAAGATGTGTTCAACAATTTTCCGCATCCGCTCTTCAGATTCAAAAACTTCCTGAGTATCAATGCCTTCAACCTTTTCATCGCCATAATCAATGCCTTTATCCTTAAATGTTGCCATATATTGAACATTAAAAGGTAAAACATTCTTATCGCGAATCGCATCCTTGATTAAGTATTTATGTAAACATTCGTCATAAAGATTTTCAGTCGTTCGCTTGTTCTGACCCATATTTTCTTCAAAAATTGGGGTCCCCGTGAATCCAAAGTGTTGTGCGTTTTCAAACCATTTATTAACCGCGATCCGCATCTCGCCAAACTGTGTCCGGTGACATTCATCCTCAATAAAGACCACATGTTTATCGTGGAACTGTTCAAGTTTCCGACTGTGCCGTTCATTTTTGATCGCATTGCTCATTTTTTGAATCGTTGTAACAATCAACTTACTATCATTTGAGTTCAATTGCTTAACTAATTTAAATGAACTATCCGTCATATCAATCTGGTTAGCATCTGATAAATATGAATTAAAGTTCTTAATACTTTGCGTATCCAAATCACGCCGGTCGATCATAAAAATAACCTTTTCAATGCTTTCCTGCTGTGACATTAATTGCGCAGCCTTAAATGACGTGATTGTCTTTCCTGAACCTGTCGTATGCCAAACAAAACCATTCTTTTCTGGATGGTTAAGAGCTTGTTCAAGAATGGCTTCAGTTGCATAAACTTGGTATGGCCGCATGACTAACATGCTTTTGTGGGCATTATCGAAAATTGTGTAACGTGCAATCATACTATGAAGCCGTTGAGGATTCAAAAATGACGCTGAAAACTCGTCAATCTCGTTAATCCATTTGTTCTTTTCATCAGTCCAGACAAACATAAAGTTCGAGTTGAAGTTTCCAACTTCTTGATTTGAGAAGTAGCGGGTGTCAACTCCGTTTGAAATTACAAAAAGTTGGACATACTTAAATAAATTATCCTTCATCGTTTCCTCACGATAACGAATAATTTGATTAAAGGCTTGACTCATTTCAACGTTACGCCGCTTTAATTCAATTTGAACTAGCGGCAATCCATTAATCAAGATCGTAACATCATACCGATTTTTATATTTGGATTCACTTTTGACTTGATTAGTAACTTCAAAATCATTATTTCGATAATTCTTTGCATCAAAAAATGTAAGATAAACACTTTCACCGTTATCTCTTGTGATATTAATCTTTCCGTAAGGTTGTAATTCCGAACCACGTAACAACTTTCCGGTTTCAAAAATTGAATAGGTTCCAATCATTTCATTTTTGACACGTTCAAATTCTTTATCTGAAAGTTCTTGCCCCTTCAAGTTTTCAAAATTAATTTGATTCAGCTTTTGGCGAAAATGATCCTCCAACGAAGGGATATCTTTAATATTTATCCGAGTATATCCTAATTCAACTAATTGGCGAATTAAGTTCTCCTCAAGCTGTTCCTCTGATTCATAATCCATGTTTTCAACTCCGATACTATCGCTTGCTGCAAACGAAAATATTTTAGATATAGTTATTATATCAGAGATGATGAGGTAAATATATTATATTTTATTGGAAAAAAGACCACTTATAAGTAATTACTATAAATAATAAAGCCATATCTTAAAGACATGACTTTTATACTATTAATTCTATATTTATCTTTATTTGTTTAAATGATTTTTAAAGAGATTTTTCGGGTATATCATAAAATCACTTTAACAAAATAAACCAAATTCTTTAATTTTACATTTACCCTTTTTACTTACAAATAACCTTTTTAACTGAGTATGCATTGGTTTAACTTTTTCCAATTTTATCTTATTTTTACTATACTTTTGAGTATACTTTTTCGTATATTTATAAAGTGATAACACAATCGGCCACCATCTTGATTCTGAAATTTCCTCAAAAATCCCATTTCCCTTCTTATTTGTATTAAGTTCACCTTTGTATATATCCTTCATATGTCGAAAAATTCTTGTATTATCTTCAAAATTTTCTTTAATAAAAGGTAAAATTAGTAATGAATCACAACTAAAATGTTCTTGCTTACATTTTCTCAATAACTTTTTTAAAACTTTACTTCTTTGATCTTTATAAGCATAATTTCCGATTAAGTAATAGTGCCAAATTTGTATGTTTGTTTCATAAAACTCTTTATTTACATAATCTAAGCAATCTATTAAATTATCTATTATTTCTCTTTTATAATTACTATTTGCTGAATTTGTATGAAAACTTTTTACGTTTGTCTTTTTTATAATTGTTTCAATTAAGTTATAACAGTTAGCAGATAATACCGGATCAATAAACGATAATTTAAGCAAATATGGAATAAATATATCCACCACTTCTTTATCAAATAATATTCCGAATTTATTTATTTTATTACTCGTTTTAGTGATTAAAGCCTTAATTTGAGAAAAATTCTTTTCATTTTCCAATTCACAAGCATATTTCATAAATTGATTTATTAAATCAGAACTCGAAACTTCCTCTTTAGAATCTAGAAATGGAGAATTTAACGAAATAAGATTTATATTCGCTTCTTTATAGTTCTTAAACCCCGTCTTTATGATTGTTTTTTCAGATTTTAAACTTAATTTAAATTTTTTGATAACCTTATTGAACTTTTTCTTTACCCATTCTAATTTTCCAATGTCATTTGAAAAAAAAGTATGATCATCAACATACCTTATATAATTTATACTACTAAATTCTTTACAATCCTTACATTCCTTATATAAACTAAAATCAATAGCAATAGATAATAATTCAGCACTAATATTAGAAGATATCGGTCCTTGCACGATACCCTTAGTTTGATTTCTATTCACATTTCTATTAAATACATCTAGAAAATCAAAAAAATTGTCCACGTCATTATATTTCTCTTTTAGCTCACTATATGGTGTATAGTCTTTCAAATTTCCCAATATGTGAGTATATATATTATCATAAAAACTTTCAAAATCTGTTTCTAAATATTTAGTATAAATTCCTTCTGTTTTTTTTGAATTTCTTGTATTTTTTTTAAAACTATTATTGCTATTTATATTAAATACAGTTTCACCATAAATATCATCTATATTGTTAATCCAAGATGTATTATTATCAAAAAGTAAAATTGGAGAGTTTGAATGATTAATAATATCTAAGGTGTTAACATCATAGTACATTTCTTTTAACCATTGATCTTTTATTACTAAAAGATTCCAAACAAATGCAATATACAATTTGGGATTTATCACACCCATATTTCTTGTATTTCCATCTTTCTTATAGGCAGAAAAAGATATACATTCTGCACCGCCGTGTTCGTTATATGATTTTGCATCTGAATGAACATCGGCTACTTTTACTAATGCTTCACTATTTTTTGCAATATTTTTATTAATTCTTTCTAGAGCTTTCTTTAAAATTTTCTCGTTAAAAATATTTGCAAATAAATTATAAGGTAATTGATTAGGAATGAATCCATTAGCAAAATGTATTATATTTTTTTCACATATATTATCCATAAAATATAACTCCTGTCATTAATTATGTATTATATTATACATAATTAATAGAGATAGCATCTATATATTTCTCACACAAAAAACACCCCCAACCATGCCGTCGGGAGTGTTTTCAATCTATTCAGTTATTAACTATTCTTCACTATCTTCCTTACCCTCATCTGCAACTTCAATGTGCAAGTCTTCAAGCTGTTGCGATGCAACCTCGCTTGGAGCGTGAGTCAACGGTTCGGTTGCCTTTGAGTTCTTCGGGAAGGCGATGACTTCACGAATGTTGTCCTTCTTCGCAAGCAACATTGCGAATCGGTCTAACCCCAAGGCAAGGCCGCCATGTGGTGGGAAGCCGTAGTCCAACGCATCCATGAACCAACCGAATTGTTCTTCGGCGCGTTCCTTGGTGAATCCAAGGGCCTTGAACATGTCTTCTTGAACTTCGCGTTGGTGGATCCGGATTGAACCGCCGCCAAGTTCGTAACCGTTCAAAACGATGTCGTAACTTTGAGCATGGCACTTGTGCGGATCCGTCTTCAATAATTCAAGATCTTCTTCATTTGGCATTGTGAATGGGTGGTGGGCAGCGATATATTGTTGGAATTCTTCGCTGTACTCGAACAATGGCCAGTCAACGACCCAGATGAATGCGAATTCATCTTCGTTGATCATGCCTTGTTCCTTGGCAATTTCCTTCCGCAAGTAGCCTAATGAATCGGCAACAACTTTGCGCGTTGAAGCAACGAAAAGCAATAAGTCGCCTGGTTTAGCTTCAGCAGCTTCAAGGATTTGGTCACGGCGATCCTTGAAGAATTTAGCGATTGGTCCTTGCAAACCATCGTCAGTAACCTTCATCCATGCTAAGCCCTTGGCACCGAAGCGCTTGATGTATTCTTGTTTAGCATCGATTTGCTTCCGTGAGTAAGCATCCGCACCGCCAGGAACAGCAATTGCCTTAACTTGGCCGCCATCTTCAAGGGTTGAATCAAAGACTTTGAAACCAGCACCCTTAACGGCATCCGCCATATCTTTTAATTCCATCCCAAACCGAATATCTGGCTTGTCAGAACCGTAACGATCCATGGCTTCATCCCATGTGATGTGCTTGATTGGTGTTTGAATGTCAATCCCCAGCGTATCTTTCATTACGGCTTTCAATAAGCCTTCCGTCATTTCCATGATTTCGTCCTGATCCATGAATGACGTTTCAATATCGATTTGGGTAAATTCTGGTTGGCGGTCGCCCCGCAAATCTTCGTCCCGGAAGCACCGTGCAATTTGGTAGTAACGGTCAAAGCCGGCCCCCATCAACAATTGCTTGAACAATTGCGGTGATTGCGGCAATGCGTAAAAGTGTCCGGGATATACCCGTGAAGGAACAAGGTAGTCCCGCGCTCCTTCAGGCGTTGACCGGGTCAAGTATGGGGTTTCAATGTTGATGAAGTGGTTTTCATCAAGATAACGGTGAACCGTTTGGGTGATGCGGTTCCGGATCATTAATGCCTTTTGCATTTCTGGCCGGCGCAAATCAAGGTAACGGTACTTCAACCGCATGTCATCCGTTGCGTTGGTGTTGTCGGTGATTTCAAATGGCGTTAATTTTGCCTTGTTCAAAATGTGAACGTCACTGACTTCCACTTCAACTTTCCCGGTCTTCATGTTCGGGTTGATGGCATTTTCATCCCGGGCAACAACTTTCCCGACAACTTCGATAACGTATTCGCTTCTCAATGAGTCGGCAACCTTTAATGCATCCGGACCAAATTCCTGACTGAAAACTAATTGAACAATGCCTTCGCGGTCCCGTAAATCAATAAAGATCAAGTTTCCAAGGTTCCGCCGTTTTTGAACCCAGCCTTTTAATACAACTTCTTGGCCTAAATATTTTTCATCAACTAAGCCTGCATATGTCGTTCTTCTCAAAATAAACTTCCTCCGCTACTTAATTACTTTTGCAAAATCGTTGAGTACATCGTCAAGGGAAACACTGATTTCGTTTCCGGTTTCCATGTTCTTCACGTTTGCCTTGTTTTCTTGTAATTCACGTTCACCGATCGTGATCGTGTACTTGGCATTCAAGCGACTGGCGGTCTTGAATTGACCCTTTGGCTTGCGGTCAAGGTAATCGCGATCAGCCGTGTATCCTTGATGCCGCAATGCTTGAACGATTTCCAATGACTTGACGTTTGTTTCGCCGCCAATGCCGACAACGTAAGCATCCAATTCATCATCCAACGGCAAGTTGTCTTGTTCGGCATCCAACACAAGCAATAACCGTTCAACCCCAAGGCCAAAGCCGATTCCAGGGGTTGCTGGGCCGCCGAGTTGTTCAACTAAGCCATTGTAACGGCCGCCGGCACAAACCGTTGTCCACTTGCCGCCAAAGGCCTTTGAATCGCTCATGATTTCAAAGATCGTGTGGTTGTAGTAGTCCAACCCCCGGACCATGTTAGCATCGACTTCATATTCAATCCCTAAATCTTCAAGTAATTGTTTAACCGTATCAAAGTGCTTTTGCGAATCTTCCGTTAAGAAATCAAGGATCGATGGTGCATTTTCAACGATTTTTTGGTCATTTTCATCCTTGCTGTCAAGAACCCGCAATGGATTCTTGTGCAACCGTTCCTTTGAGTCTTCTGATAATTGATCTTCAAATGGTTCAAGGTAGTCGATCAATGCTTGGCGATAGTTCTTCCGCGTTTCCAAATCACCTAAAGTATTGATCACCAGTTTCAAGCTGTGAACCCCCACTGAATTCAATAAGTCCATTGCCATTGCGATGACTTCAACGTCAAGCGTTGGGTTATCAACGCCGAAAGCTTCAACCCCGATTTGGTGGAATTCACGTAACCGTCCGGATTGCGGCCGTTCATAGCGGAACATTGGTCCCATGTAGTAAACCTTGTACGGCTTTTGATATTCTGGACCGTATAACTTGTTTTCAACAAATGACCGGACAACGCCCGCGGTTCCTTCTGGCCGTAATGTAATATGGCGATCGCCTTTATCGTGGAAATCGTACATTTCCTTCGTTACGATATCCGATGTTTCCCCTGAAGTCCGTGAAAAGACTTCAAAGTTTTCAAATGTTGGCGTCCGCATTTCGTGATAACGGTACTTCTTGAATAATTCACGTGCTTTGCCTTCAACGTATTGCCATTTTGCAGATTCATCTGCCAAAATATCAGCTGTTCCCTTTGGTTTTTGATACTTCAAAAGACTCATTCCTTCCATTCAAATTCCGATCAAAAAGAAAACGCCCCTGTCATCACTGACAAGGGCGCACATTGTGCACGGTACCACCTTAACTTCTTACTTTAGAATAACGCTCATCACGGTACATCAGTACACCTCAAAAGTGTCTTCGTTAAATCGCACCTGTAAATTCACACCAACCATCTACTCTCTGAAACTGCGAACTCAACTACTGGTCTTTCTCACCGGTCTTTTTCGTTACCTAAAGTTTACAAAGGAAAATTAACAAAGTCAAGCGTGATTGTTACAAAACTCTTAAATTCCGCGGTTAGTTGCACTAAGTCAAAATATTTTGCTAATATGGTATTTGATAATATCTTTGGAGATTTGATTTATGAAAGAAAACAATCAGTTAAAAGTTGAGGATACGTTCGGCTTTCTTTGGATTCTTTTAATTGG
>DWVG01000006.1 GCA_019120355.1 Candidatus Ligilactobacillus faecavium | reverse complement strand
GTAATTAAAGCGGAGGCTTAAAAAATGGCAATTACGATCGAAAATCAAAAGATGGCAGCAACCATCAATGAACATGGTGCGGAATTAGTTAGTTTAATTAATAAAACCAATGGCAAAGAGTATATGTGGAGCGGCGACGCCAAGTTTTGGGGCCGGCATGCGCCAGTTCTTTTTCCAACGGTTGGACGGTTAAAAGATGACACATATAAGGTTGATGGTCAGGAATATCATATGGGTCAGCACGGATTTGCACGCGATATGGATTTTGATGTTTTAAAGGTTGAAGCCGATCAGGTTATCTTTGAATTGCACTCATCTGACCAAACGAAAAAGTTATATCCATACGATTTTATTTTAAGATTGGCATTTAAATTAACGGATAATGGAATTCAAATTGGGTATGAAGTTGAGAACCCGGCTGATGAAGAAATGTGGTTTGGAATCGGCGGTCATCCAGCTTTCAAAGTTCCAATGGATAGGGACCACTTTTATGATGACTATGTTGTTAAGCTCGAACCGCAAACGGCCCGGAACGTTATTCCGTTGAATGGTCCGTATGCTGATATTGACCATTTGAAAGAAGAACGGACATCTGAAATTGAAGTGAGTCATGAACGTTTCAAAGATGATGCGGTAATTTTAGATCTTGGCGAGGAGCCAACAACGATTACGTTGACCGATAACGATCAGCGGCATGGAGTTCAATTAAAGACCGCGGACGCGAAGTATGTCGGTGTATGGTCATGCTATCCGCAAGAAGGGCAGTATGTCTGTCTTGAACCTTGGTGGAGTATTGCTGATACGGTTGATTCAGATCAGGATTTTAAGCATAAATTTGCTAACAATCATTTAGCAGCGCATCGAACATTCAAAACTGAATATGAGATTAATGTCTTTTAAAGACAGTAAAAGTGGTTGTGCTAAATAACACAACCGCTTTTTATGTATATTTTATTTTTTCTTTTCTTTTCGTTGGCGTAACCAATACCCAAGGCCAAATGGAACCATATTTTCCGTTCCATTTTTGATGCGTTCGATATTTTTCCAATGGCGAATGAAAACAAAAATTGTCAAGACAACTGCCACACCAATCAAAACCGGGTCGCCAAAGAAGAATGAAACGATGGTAATAATCGTAAAGCCAACCATGCTGGCCATGCTAACCATACTTGTAAGTAAAATTGTAACTAAGAAAATTGCCCATGCTAAAAGGAAGAACTTCCAATTATAAACTAACAGGGCTCCCGCACTGGTTGCAACGGCCTTTCCGCCTTTGAAACCGGCAAAAATCGGGAAAACGTGGCCAATGATTGCTGAAAGAGCAATCAGCATTGGATTGGCACTTGAATGAAAGAAGAACGGTAGTAATGCCGCAAGGGTCCCCTTTAATGAGTCCATTAATAGAACAATGATTCCGGCTTTTTTACCTAAAACCCGAAAAGTATTAGTCGTGCCCATGTTTCCGCTGCCGTAATCACGGACATCTTTACCATAGAAAATCTTACCGATCAGCACTCCCGAAGGAATCGAACCTAAAAGGTATCCAATTACGAGCATTACAGGAATTTTCCAGCTCATTCGGTAACCTCCTTTTAAGAATATCAACCTCGATTTTAACACTTTCCAACACTTCCAGCAATTATGTTGAAAACAATTGTCTTAATAAAAAATGAAAAATTTGAGTTTGAATCAACATCCCGGAATGGTAACGAATGTGCTATAATTTTTAGCGTGTCAATTTAAATAATTATTAGAATTTAAAGACTAAAAGAAATCAGAAATCATTAAAGAAAGGTTGAAGCGCATGGCAAACAATAACTATGGCGACGATTCGATCCAAGTTTTAAAGGGACTTGAAGCTGTTCGGAAACGTCCCGGAATGTACATTGGTTCAACTGATTCACGGGGCTTGCACCATTTGGTTTATGAAATCGTTGATAATGCGGTCGATGAAGCGTTGTCAGGGTACGGAAAAGAAATTGATGTGACGATCCATGCCGACGAATCAATTACCGTTTCAGATTATGGTCGGGGAATGCCGGTCGGAATGCACGAAATGGGAATTCCGACAGTCGAAGTTATTTTTACCGTTTTGCATGCCGGTGGAAAATTCGGTCAAGGCGAATATAAGACATCCGGTGGGCTACACGGTGTTGGGGCCTCGGTTGTTAATGCTTTGTCTGAAAAATTAACGGTCAATACAGTTCGGGATGGCGTCGAATACGAAGAAGACTTTGTGAACGGCGGTCAACCAGTTGGAACCTTGCGTAAAATCGGCAAAACTTCAAAAAAAAGCGGAACAACCGTTACTTTTAAACCAGATCCAGAAATTTTTTCAACGACCCATTACAATTACGATACGCTTGCTGAACGGTTGCGTGAGTCAGCCTTCTTATTAAAAGGCGTTAAGATTACATTAACGGACGAACGTGACGGCGGTGAACAAGATGTCTTCCATTTTGAAGAAGGAATCAAAGAATTCGTTGCGTACTTGAACGAAGATAAGGATACGTTAGGCGATGTCATGTACTTTGAAGGATCAAAAGACGGTGTTGAAGTTGAAGTTGCAGCTCAGTACAATGACGGTTATTCAGAAACAATCATTTCGTTTGTAAATAATGTACGGACGAAGGATGGCGGGACGCATGAAGCCGGAATGAAATCGGCGTGGACAAAGGCATTTAACGAATATGCCCGTAAAGTGGGACTGTTGAAGGAACGTGCGCGGAATTTAGACGGCAGTGATGTGCGGGAAGGCCTTTCAGCAATTGTTTCGGTTCGAATTCCAGAAGAATTGCTGCAATTTGAAGGCCAGACAAAGGGTAAATTAGGAACCCCAGAAGCTCGGTCAATTGTTGACGGTGTTGTTAATGAACAGTTGCAATACTATTTAATGGAAAATGGAGAATTTGCTCAAGATCTTGTTCGAAAAGCAATGAAAGCCCGGGATGCCCGTGAAGCTGCTCGGAAAGCGCGCGATGAAAGCCGGAACGGAAAGAAACGGCGGAAGAAAGATCAATTGCTTTCAGGGAAACTGACACCTGCGCAGTCAAAAAATTCAAAGAAGAATGAATTGTTCCTTGTCGAAGGGGATTCTGCCGGTGGTTCAGCAAAACAAGGCCGTGATCGGAAATTTCAGGCGATCCTTCCGCTTCGAGGCAAAGTCTTGAACACTGAAAAGGCTAAGTTACAAGATATTGTAAAAAATGAAGAAATCAATACAATGATTTATACGATCGGTGCGGGCGTTGGTGCTGATTTTAAACTTGAAGATGCTAATTATGATAAGATCATTATCATGACCGATGCGGATACTGATGGCGCGCACATTCAAACGCTGTTACTGACATTTTTCTACAAATATATGCGGCCGCTGATCAATGCCGGACGGGTATACATTGCATTGCCGCCGTTGTATAAGCTGCAGAAAAAGGTTAAGAAGAAGTTAAAGGTTCAATATGCATGGACTGAAGATGAATTGCAACAGGCAACCAAAGAATTCGGTAAGGGCTATACGTTGCAACGGTTTAAGGGACTTGGTGAAATGAACGCTGATCAGTTATGGGAAACGACCATGAACCCTGAAACGCGGACTTTAGTACGGGTCAAAATCGATGATGAAGCAGTTGCCGAAAAGCGGGTCACAACGCTGATGGGGGATAAAGTTGAACCGCGGCGGAAGTGGATCGAACGCAACGTTAAGTTTTCACTTGAAGAAGATGGCAGTCTGTTAGATACGGTTGCAGCTGAAGGAGCCCATGGAACCGGAAATGCGGATTCAACCAAGGAAGCCGAATATTATTCAGAATCCCTTTTTGATGATGATTTTCTTAACAATCCAGGTGAAAAGGAGGAATAGCATTTGAGTAAACAAAGCAACATTCAAGAATTATCGCTTGAAGCAGTTATGGGTGAACGGTTTGGCCGGTATTCAAAATATATCATCCAGGAACGGGCATTGCCTGATATTCGGGACGGATTAAAACCGGTTCAGCGGCGGATCCTGTATGCGATGAACGAAGATGGAAATACCTATGACAAGGCTTTTCGGAAATCAGCGAAGTCGGTCGGAAATGTTATGGGGAATTTCCACCCGCATGGCGATTCCTCAATTTATGAAGCGTTAGTTCGGCTAAGTCAAGACTGGAAGTTGCGAGAACCATTAATTGAAATGAACGGGAATAATGGTTCAATGGATGGTGATCCGGCGGCTGCAATGCGGTATACTGAAGCGCGGTTATCTGAAATCGCATCTGAAATGTTGAAGGACATTGATAAGGATACGGTTGAAATGGTTCTGAACTTTGATGATACCGAATACGAACCAACCGT
>DWVG01000083.1 GCA_019120355.1 Candidatus Ligilactobacillus faecavium | reverse complement strand
AATTCAAATATTCGCCAAGAAATTAGTGAACTTTCAAGTCGTTCGCGTTTAATGGGAATCGCTAAGAAAGATGGCCTTTCATTGAATGAACAAAATACAAGGAATGTAACTAAATAATGAATAATCAAAATAAGCGCAAGATAGAAGAAAATACAGAAGATAGCAAGCAATTTGGAAAACTGATCTTTTTCATAGTTCTCAGTGTTTTTGTATTGATTATCTTCCGCTTTTTTTATGTCGGCATTTTTCATCGTGCTGACGGCGTTAATTTACGTCAAAAAGTGGAACAGCTGTATGCAAAACGAACTGAAATCAAGGCTAAACGGGGAACGATTTATGATGCAAATAATCAGGTAATTGCTGAAGATACGACAACATATTCCGTATATGTCGTCCTTTCAAAGGAAGCCCGGACATTTGACGGGAAGCCGGCTTACTTAAAAGCTTCAGAAAAGGATAAGGCAGCCAAAGTTTTAAGCGAAAATCTTGGAACGTCGTACTCAAAGATCAAAAAGATTTTGTCACCAAAAGATCCAGATGTCTACCAGGTAGAACTTGGATCAGCTGGGAAGAACATCTCGCTTGAAACTAAAAAACGGATCCAAGCAGCGCATATTCCCGGGATTGACTTCACGCCATCCGAAGCCCGGTTATATCCGAATGGAACGTTTGCTTCGCATTTGATTGGATTAGCTGAAAATGAAAATGGCAAACTCCTCGGAATTATGGGAATTGAAAAGAACTATAATTCTGAATTAGCAGGACAAAACGGGGTCAAAAGCGAACAGACCGATATTGAGGGAACCAAATTACCATGGACAAAGGCCGTTGCCCGGCCGGTTAAAAACGGGGATAACGTTTATACGACCCTTGATGGACATTTGCAAAACTATTTGGAAACCTTGATGACCAAGGCTGAAGAAGCATATCATCCAAAGAATATGGATGCCGTTTTGATGAATGCTAAAACGGGTGAAATTATTGCGGCAACTCAACGCCCAACGTTTAATGCTCAAACACGGGTCGGGTTAAACAATTCATGGACGAATACGTTGACTGAATCGGTATATGAACCGGGTTCATGTATGAAGATTTTCTCAATGGCAGCTGCAATTAACAGTGGAATCTATAATCCAAATGCAACCTTTATGTCGGGAAGATATGACATTGACGGAGCGTATGTTTATGATTGGGACCGCAATGGTTGGGGACCAATCACATACCGGCAAGCATTCATTCGGTCATCGAACGTTGTGATGGCCCACTTGGAACAACAAATGGGTGCTAAACGCTGGTTACGCTATTTGAAATCATTTGGTTTCTTAAAAGCCGTAAATGGGCCAGGATTAGGAACTGAAGCAAGCGGTGCGATTGGTTACAAGTATCCAATCGATCAAGCCAATACAGCCTATGGTCAAAGTATTGATGTAACGGTCATGCAAATGATGCAAGGTTTTTCAATGCTGGCCAATAACGGGGAAATGGTTCAACCGCGATTAATTAAAAAGATCGTTAATCCGAATACAGGAAAGACCGTATACCGTTCAAAACGAAAAGTGGTTGGTCATCCGGTAACGGCATCAACTGTTAAACAGGTTTTAGGAATGATGCAGGATGTTATTACTGATCCAAATGGGACAGGTCAAGCATACAAAATCAACGGTTATAATGTCGGGGTTAAAACTGGGACAGCTCAAATTGCCAATCCAAAGGGCGGCGGATACCTTACTGGTGATATGAATTATATCTTCTCCGTTGCTGGGGTTGCCCCGTTGAATGATCCGAAGTATGTATTGTATATTACAATGCAACAACCGCAAACGTTTGGAAATGAAGGGGCTGCAACTAAGGCCCTTGCAACGGTCTTCAATCCAATGATGAAACAGGCATTGCAAGATGACAGTTCAAATGGTTCAAATCAAAACAATAAGGTTCCAAACGTTAAGGGATTAAGCATTGCAACTGCTAAACAAGAATTAGAAAAGACCGGCGCAAACGTAATTGTTTGTGGTAACGGGGTAAAGATCAACCAGCAATCCGTTGCTGCAGGTCAAACAATTATGAAGGGTTCAAAGGTCATTCTTGTTACAAATGGTGCAAAGACGATTCCAGATATGACGGGATGGTCACGGAATGATGTAAGCAACCTTGCAAACATGTTAGGAATCAAGGTTCATTTTGATGGAACCGGATTTGTAAAGTCCCAAAGCGTTTCACCAAATACGGTTGTAACGAAGAATCAGCAAGTTAACATTGCATTGCAATAAAACAAGGAGAAATAGAGATGACGTTCATTAAATTATTATTTCCATTTTGCATGAGTTTAATTTTAACGGCGGTCTTTTTACCGGCGTTTATCAATTATGCCCATCGAAAAAAGCAGGGCCAAATGATTCGTGAAGAAGGACCAAAGTGGCATGAGAAAAAGTCAGGGACTCCCACAATGGGGGGCTTCGTCTTTAACTTTGTAATTTTGATAACGGGCATTATTGTCCCGCTTGTTTACAAATGCTTAAACCCAAGTGTTTTAGTACTTGATTTTATCTTGATCTTGTATGGTTTCCTTGGGTTCTGGGACGATTCAATCAAGTTATGGAAGAAACAAAACGAAGGATTAAAGCCATGGCAAAAACTTGCCGGCCAGATTCTCGGCGGAATTGTTTTTCTGGCAGTTTACTACTTTGAAGGCTTTCCGTTTTCAATTAGTTTCTTTGGTCACGAAATTCATTTAGGATTTCTTTATGCCTTATTCGTCATGTTCTGGTTAGTCGGATTTTCAAATGCGGTTAACTTGACGGATGGCATTGACGGGTTAGTTGCCGGCCAATCAATTATTGCCTTTGGAGCATATGCAGTTATTGCGTGGGCCCAAGATCAATTTGGCGTTCTGATTTTCTGTGTTGCTGTAATGGGGGCATTAATTGCATTCTTGTTCTTTAACCACAAACCAGCAAAAATTTTTATGGGTGATATGGGTTCACTTGCCCTTGGGGGTGCGCTTGCAGCCGTTTCAATTTTAGTTCACCATGAGCTGTCGTTGCTTGTCATCGGAATTATTTTTGTAATTGAAACTGCAAGTGTAATTCTTCAGGTAACGTCTTTCCGGTTAACTGGAAAACGAATTTTTAAAATGAGTCCAATTCACCATCACTTCGAAATGTGTGGCTGGAATGAATGGCAAATTGATATTGTTTTTTGGATCGTCGGCTTAATTGCCGCTGTGATTTCAGTGATGGTAATTTTATAAAGTATTAGGAAGAAGTTAGTTGTCATGAAAAACATTAGTTCTTATCAAAATAAACAAGTTCTTGTAATCGGAATGGGGAAAAGTGGCGTAAATTCAGCTAAACTTTTAGTTAAGCTGGGAGCGCAGGTAATTGTCAACGACAAGACGGATCAGCCAAATCAATCTCAAGTTGATGAACTTAAAAAGATTGGCGTGAAGGTTGTTACGGGGAGTCACCCGCTTGAGTTATTGGATGGAACAACGACGGTTGTTAAGAATCCAGTTGTTCCGTACGATAACCTGTTAGTTGCGAAGGCAATTGAGGAAAAAATTCCAGTCATTACGGAACCAGAACTTGCATATCAAGTTTTAGATGCAACCATGATCGGAATTACCGGAACTAATGGAAAAACAACGACAACAACAATGATTACGAAAATGTTGAACCGGAACCGGTCAAAGGGCAAGGTTTACGCAGCCGGAAATATTGGAATTCCGACAACTCAAATTGCTCAACAAGCGACCGCCGATGACGTGATGGTAACTGAATTATCGAGTTTCCAATTGATGGGAATTAAGACGTTACATCCGCACATTGCTGTTTTGACTAATATTTATGAAGCCCATACAGATTGGCACGGATCACACGCAAATTATGTAAATGCCAAAATGCGGATTTTAATGAATCAGACGGCGGATGATTATTTTGTTGTTAACTGGGATAATGAAGAGGCCCGGCAATTTAGTAAGCATACTCAAGCAACCGTTGTTCCGTTTTCACGCGAAGATCAAACTGAAGCGGGAGCATATGAAAAAGATGGTGTGCTTTACTTTAAGGGTGAAAAAATCATTGATGCTGATCAAATCGGGGTTCCCGGATCACACAATGTTGAAAATGCCCTTGCTGCAATTGCTGCTGCCAAGTTGATGGGCCAATCAGCTGAAAACATCAAAGAAGTTCTACAACAATTCATAGGTGTGCGGCACCGGATGCAATACGTTACAACCTTTAATGAACGTAAGTTTTATAACGATTCGAAAGCAACGGATATCGAAGCGACTCAAAAAGCATTGGATGGCTTCAATCAACCGGTTGTCTTATTGGCAGGTGGACTTGATCGCGGCTTTAAGTTTGACCGCTTGGTTCCGTATTTCAAGAAGCATGTGCGGGCATTAGTTGTCTTTGGCGAAACTGCAGATCTAATGGCTGATGCTGGAAAGCAAGCGGGTATTAAGGAAATTGTTAAAACCGAAAATGCGGTTACGGCGGTTCCTGAAGCATACCGTTTAAGTAAGCCGGGCGATGTAATTTTGCTTTCACCAGCATGTGCAAGCTGGGATCAATGGCCAACGTTTGAGGTTCGCGGTGATCAGTATATTAAAGCAGTTGAAGATTTGATCAAGAAAATGGAGGAAGCAAAATGAGGATATTAGTTTCTGGCGGTGGAACTGGAGGACACATTTATCCAGCCCTTGCATTGATCGATGAAGCTAAGAAAAAAGATCCAACAACGAAGGTCTTATATGTTGGGACCAATCGCGGGCTTGAAAGCCGAATCGTTCCGGATGCGGGAATTGATTTTAAAACAATTGAAATTCAAGGGTTTAAACGCTCACTTTCACTTGAAAACTTTAAGACGGTTTATTTATTCTTGAAGAGTATTCATGAATCTAAAAAGATCATTAAAGAATTTAAACCTGATATTGTTGTTGGAACTGGCGGCTATGTTTGCGGTTCGGTTGTCTTTGCGGCGGCGCAAATGCATATTCCGACCGTTATTCATGAACAAAACAGCGTTGCCGGAGTAACCAACAAGTTTTTGAGTCATTTTGTTGATAAAGTTGCGATTTGTTTTGACGATGTTCGTTCGAATTTCCCTGAAAACAAAATTGTATTTACCGGGAATCCACGGGCACAACAAGTTGCGCATATGGAAAATAAAAATCGGTTAAAGGAATACGGATTAAAGGATAATTATCCAACTGTTTTGATTTTTGGCGGATCACGCGGAGCAGAAGGCATTAATCAGGCTGCTTTGGATGCGGCTTCAAAGTTTAAGGACCAGCCTTACCAAGTTCTTTTTGTAACGGGGCAGGTTCATTATGATGAAATCAGGAAGCAGGCTGCCCAAAAGGATATTCCATCGAATATGATAATTCAGCCATATATCAGTAATATGCCCGAAATTCTTCCGGAAATCGATTTGATCGTCGGCCGGGCAGGGGCAACGAGTTTAGCTGAAATTACGGCATTGGGAATTCCTTCAATTTTAATTCCAAGTCCGTATGTAACAGCTGATCATCAAACTAAAAATGCGATGAGTTTGGTAAACAAAAATGCTGCCAAAATGATTACCGAAAAGGAATTAACAGGAGCTAAGCTGGCTGATGCCGTTGACCAGTTGATGAATGACTCAGCTCAACGAAATGAAATGGCGAAGAATGCTTCAGATGCAGGAGTGCGGGATGCAGCCGATCGGTTGTATAATGTATTAAAAGATTTGGTTAATCAAAAATAAGTCTGAGGGATAATGATATCAAGATGAAAAAGCTCAAAAAATCGAATGCCGAGTTAACTCCGTGGGAAAAGGCACAAAAGAAACGCAAACAAGCAAAGAAGCATCACCGCCCAACGACGGCTCGTTCTTTTGTAAAAAAGCTTCCGCGAACAAACAGTTTACGGAAACAACGGTTAGCCAAGGGAACGATTGCATTGATTGCGGTTTTTGGAATTACGTTTGCAATATCGTTATTTTTCATTCTTCCGTTTAGCAGAATCCTTTCACTTCAAGTAAATACGAATGATGATGCAACCCGTACGGCGGTTGTTAAGGCTAGTAACTTGCATTACTACGAATCATTGTTTGGGGTGTGGCCTGAAACCGCGAAGATTGAAAACCAAATTCACGAAAAAGTTCCTTCTGTAAAAAAGGCAACGATTCAATATCAAGGAACGCATGTGAAAATCAACGTTGAGGAATATCCAACGATTGGGTATGTCGTAAGAAACAATAAATACTACAAATTGACGTCTTCAGGAATGATCGATAATTATGGATCAAATAATCCGAAGGGAAATTACCCGATTTTTTATAATTTTAAAAATAAGGATCGCCTTCTTGAGATGACTAAGCAATTTGATAAGTTACCAGCCAAAGTCAAAAAGGGAATTGCGGAAGTTCACCTTGAACCGACAAAGGCGGATTCGGGAAAAATCAAATTATATATGAATGACGGTAATCAAGTAATTGCTTCAATTGATACGTTTGCAGAGAAAATGCAATACTATCCAAGCATTGTTTCGAAGATGAATTATACAGGGGTTGTTGACCTTGAAGTCGGGGCGTACTCATATCCTTATGGTAAAAATTAATATTTTCGAAAAAAACACGAAAACCCTTGATTAAAGGTAGTAAATTGGTTTATTTATATGGTAGAATTTAAGTTAAGATACTTTTCTTGAAACTAATTAAAGAAAACTGGATTGGAGGATCAAAAGGTGGAAAATTCCGGAATTTATGTAGGATTGGACATCGGAACAACTTCGATCAAAGTCGTAATTGCAGAATTTATGAAAGGCCAATTAAATATTATTGGCTATGGCAGTTCACATTCCGCTGGCTTGTCACGTGGTGTAATTGTAGACATTGACCAAGTTGTTGCTACAATTAAGGAAACAATTAAACAAGCAGAACAAAAAGCAAACATTGAAATTGAAAATGTAACGGTTGGCGTTCCGGCAAATATGTTACAAATTCAACGGTGCAAGGGTATGATCGCAGTTGGTGGTCAAGACGGCAATTCTGCTGAAATTACAGATGAGGATGTTCACGAAGTTACCCGGGCAGCATTAGTTCAAAACTTGCCGCCAGAACGCGATGTGATCGATATCGTTCCAGACGAGTTCTTTGTTGATGATATTGATAATATCAAAGATCCGCGTGGAATGATGGGCGTTCGGTTGGAGATGCAAGGGGTAATGTATACGGGTCCAAAGACGATTTTACATAATATTCGTAAATGTGTTCAACGAGCAGGTCTAAAGATTCAAGATATCGTGGTTGCTCCGATTGCACTTTCTGAATATGCATTAAGTGATGCTGAACAGGATTTTGGGGCCGTTTTAATTGACCTTGGTGGAGGCCAAACGACAGCCGCTGTTGTTCATGATCACAAAGTAAAGTATACTTATGTTGATCAGGAAGGTGGCGACTACGTAACTCGCGATATTTCAATTGTTTTGAATACGTCATTTGAAAATGCCGAAACATTGAAACGAAATTACGGGTATGCCCTTGCTGAAATGGCTTCATCCGAGGATTCGATTCCGGTTGAAGTTGTTGGTCAACAAGAGGATGAAATGGTTACCGAAGAATACCTTTCAGAAATTATTGAAGCCCGGATGCGGCAGATTTTTGAAAAAATCAAACAATCTCTTGGAAGTATCAATGCTTTTCAGCTTCCAGGCGGGGTTGTGTTAACAGGTGGAATGGCTGCATTACAAGGAGTAACCGAATTAGCTCAAGAAATTTTTGAAGTTCCGGTAAAGATTTTCTATCCGCAAGAAATGAATTTACGTTCACCACAATTCTCACAAGTTATTGGTTTAATTGAAGATACAACTCATCAAAATGAAATCAATATGGTTGTTAAGAGCACATTGAATAATATTGATGCGGTTGTTAGTCAAGAACCAGTGCAAGCTCCATCAATGAAGGCCGTTAAGAAGGCTAACATGAAGAGTGTGAAAACAAAACCGCGGAAAGCGGCTAAACCAGTTGAGAAACAAGCTAAACAAAATAAGTCAGCTGAAAAGAAACATCATTCAATTTCAGGTTTGAAAGATTGGTTTGGCAGTTTCTTTGATTAATTAGTTTAAGAAACAGATTGGATAACGGAGGAGAACTAAATGGACTACGAAGTAGATGAAAACAACAAGGCGAACATCAAAGTAATCGGTGTCGGCGGTGCTGGTGGTAACGCGGTTAACCGGATGATTGCCGAAGACGTTAAAGGTGTTGAATTTATTGCTGCAAACACAGATGTTCAAGCATTAAAGAACTCAAATGCGGAAACGAAGATTCAATTAGGACCGAAATTGACCAAGGGACTTGGTGCAGGTGCTAACCCTGATATCGGTGAAAAGGCTGCTGAAGAAAGCGAAGAACAAATTTCTGAAGCTTTACAAGGCGCTAACATGATCTTTGTTACTGCCGGAATGGGTGGTGGTACTGGTACCGGTGCTGCTCCAGTAATTGCAAAGGTTGCCAAGGAAATGGGCGCATTGACTGTTGGGGTCGTAACCCGTCCATTCTCATTTGAAGGCCCAAAGCGTGCACGTTTTGCTGCTGAAGGTGTTCAAAAGATGAAGGAACACGTCGATACTTTGATCATCATTGCCAATAACCGTTTGTTAGAAATCGTTGATAAAAAGACGCCAATGCTTCAAGCATTCCAAGAAGCAGATAACGTTTTACGTCAAGGTGTTCAAGGAATTACTGATTTGATCACATCACCAGGTTACGTTAATTTGGACTTCGCTGACGTTACAACTGTTATGAAAGACAAGGGTTCAGCTTTGATGGGAATTGGTTCTGCAAACGGCGAAAACCGAATTGAAGAAGCAACAAAGAAAGCTATTTCATCACCACTGTTGGAAGTTTCAATTGATGGGGCTGAACAAGTTCTGTTGAACATTACTGGTGGTCCAGATTTGAGCTTGTTTGAAGCCCAAACAGCTTCAGAAATTGTAACGGATGCCGCTTCAAGCGATGTCAATATTATCTTTGGGACATCAATCAACGAAAACCTCGAAGATGAAGTAGTCGTGACTGTAATTGCAACTGGAATTGACAAAAAGCGCAATGCGCGTAAAACAGTTAAGAAGCCAGCATCAAACGGAATTTTAAACAATAACCGGAATGCTGCTTCAAACCAACCAGCATCAAATTCACGGAGTAATGATCCGCTTGCTGATTGGGATATTACAACTGAGATGAACGGTAATTCACATGCAGCAAACCAACGGGATAATTTCCAAGACGTTGAAAAGAAAGACTTTAACGTATTTGGTTCAGATTCATCAAATAATAACTTTGATCAAGATGATGACGATAATATGCCACCATTCTTGCGTCATCGTCGGAAATAATGAAGGAGGCTTGAGGTCATGTCATTAACTGATCGGATTAGTCATTTTTTTAATGGATACGACGATGAAACGGAATATGATAATTATGATAATGGTTCATCACAGGTAAGAACAGAAAGTGAAGGACCTCAGGGCAATCAGAAAAATCGAATTATGTCAATTGTAGGTAAAGGTGATCATTCGCAAAAAAAGATCATGTTGTTTGAACCCCGCGTGTTCTCAGATGCTAAGCAAATTGCATCGCGCTTGTTAAACGGTCAAGCAGCAATTATCAATTTTGAACGAATGGACAACCAACAATCGCGGCGAATCGTTGATTTCCTTTCAGGGGTGACGTATGCCATTGATGGGGATATCAAACGAATCGGCGAACAAATTTTTCTATGCACTCCGTCTGAATTTTCAGTTGAAGGAATGCTTAATGAAGCCGTTAAGCTTCAAGACTTTTAGTAAGGAGTCGGAAAGTGTTAGTAGGAATTATTAATGGCCTATTTCAACTTTATACGTTGGCAATTGTTGTGTACTGTTTGATGTCATGGTTCCCGGGTGCTTTGCAGACAAAGTTCGGGATGTTTTTAGACCGGATCGTGAGTCCGTTCTTAAACCTTTTCCATTTTATTCCACCGATTTTTAACATTGATTTTTCACCTATCATTGCGTTAATCGTTTTGGAATTAGTTGAGCAGGGACTTTTCTTCCTCTTGCGGATCCTAATTGGATAATTGGGGTTAATTTCAAATGAATGATGGAATTTACCAGCATTTTCGAAAGGAAGAGCGGTCAACAATTGATCAGGTTGCATCTTTAATTTCGGAGGCGGAATTAAACTATGCGCCGGTGTTAACTGATTTTTTGAATCCTCGGGAGCGTTTTATTGCCCAGGCATTGATTGGAAAAAGTTCAACGATTCAAATGGCGACGCAGGGCGGGTATCAGAATGCTGATCGAAAACGGGTATTATTTTACCCGCAGTATTTTGAACCTCAAACTGAGGATTTTGAAATTCAAGTTCTTGAAGTTGATTATCCGGTTAAATTTGCGTCATTACATCATGGACAGATTCTCGGTGCGCTTGTTCATTCTGGAATTACGCGGGATGTGCTTGGCGATATTATAACCGATGGAACACGGTGGCAATTGATTGTTGAAAAAAAGATTGCGTCATTTCTGGTTAGTCAGCTTGATCGAATTGGTCGGACAAAGGTGAAGCTTAATCCGAAAGAATTATCGGAGTTGTTAACACCGGAAAGTGCATGGCAAGAAGTCTATTTGCTAATCAGTTCGCAGCGAATTGATCGGATCATCGCTAGTAGCTACCACTTGTCACGTGGAAAGGCCAAGGAACTGATTGAAAATGCTAAAGTTCAAGTAAATTGGATGGAAGTTGATCGTCCAGATTATGTGATTAACATTCGCGATATTATTTCAGTCCGCGGTTATGGACGCATTCGATTTGATGCAATTTTGGGAACGACCCATAAAGGAAAGTTAAAAGTTGAAATGGCGATTATTCGGAAATAGTCCATTTAGACAATAGCGTGTCAATTACTTTAATGATAAAATGACTTATAGTGGAGGTGATAGGGATGGCTTTGACCCCCTTGGATATTCATAATAAAGAATTTCACGTAAAATTACGTGGTTATGATCAAGACGAAGTTAATGAATTCTTAGATCAGATTATCAAAGATTATGAAGCTTTGTTAAAAGAAAATGATTCACTTCGTGACAGCTTAGATCAAAATAAAGAAAAATTAAAATACTTCAATGATTTGAAAGATTCTTTGAATCAATCAATTATTGTTGCTCAAGAAGCAGCCGATAAGGTTAAGGCGAACTCACAACGTGAAGCTGAAATTATTAACCGTGAAGCTCAAAAGCAAGGTCAAGATATTATTGACCAAGCAAATGAAAAGGCGCGGAATATCATTGATGAAGCTTCAAAGAAAGCTAAGAAACTTGCAATTGAAACTGATGATTTGCGGAAGCAAGCTCGGATTTTCCGGCAAAAACTTCAAGTAATGATGGAATCTCAATTAGAAGTTGTTAAGGGCAGCGAATGGGACGAAATCTTGAAGCAAGGCAAGACAAGCAGCTATGAAGAAATTCAAGATGCAATTCGTCAAGACGAAACGTTGGATAAAGAAACTGCACATGAAATTAAGCCAGTCCAAGATGATGAAGAGTTTAACTTCCAACCAGTTGATCCAAATCCTCCTGAAATCAATCCTGCTGATGATGGTCAAGCGGAAACAGTTGTTGTTTTCCCTGATAATAATGATTCAACAACAGAAACTGAACCAACTCCACAAAGTGAACCTGAAGATTCAAACAATGGCCTTCAAGGACAACACTTTGCTGACACAGATGATTTAAACTAATTTGAAACGCGACTTATTTTAAATACTTCAAAGCGAGTCAACGATGGTGAAAGGTTGATAGTCACTTTAAAGTAAGCCATCATTCAATGATTGAAATGCTGAATTCAAAGTAAGCATTTTCGGTTCACACCGTTATTTGTGATTAAAGTAGATTTAATAATCTAAAATTTGGGTGGTACCACGATAATCTCGTCCCTTGCGGATGGGATTATTTTTTTTGAAAGGAGAAAACGATGCGAATTAAGAAAACCTTAAATATGGGTAGAACTAAATTCCCAATGCGCGGAAATCTTCCAGTTAAAGAAGCTGAAAGACAAAAGGTATGGGAAGAAAACAAAGTTTATGAAAAACGACAAAAATTAAATGAAGGCAAACCGTCATTTGTTTTGCACGATGGCCCTCCATATGCAAACGGAAACATTCACATGGGACACGCCATGAACAAGATTTCAAAGGACTTTATCGTGCGTTCAAAATCAATGATGGGCTTCCGGGCACCATATGTTCCTGGATGGGACACTCATGGATTGCCAATTGAACAACAATTGAAGAAGCAAGGGGTTGATCGGAAGGCCCTTTCAATTGCTGATTTCCGTGAAAAATGCCGGGAATATGCTTTACAACAAGTTGATAAGCAACGCCAAGACTTTAAGCGGTTAGGAATTTCTGCTGAATGGGATAACCCATACGTAACCCTTGATCCTAAATTTGAAGCTCAAGAAGTTCGCGTTTTTGGTAAGATGGCTGAAAAAGGCTTGATTTATAAGGGCCGGAAGCCGGTTTACTGGTCATGGTCATCTGAATCAGCTTTAGCCGAAGCCGAAGTTGAATATCATGACGTAACTTCACCATCGGCCTTTTATGGTGAAAAGGTTATCGATGGTAAAGGCGTTTTAGACGATGATACATACATGGTTGTATGGACAACAACGCCATGGACAATTCCTGGTTCAGAAGGGATTACAATTTCTGCGAAGTACGAATATTCAGTTGTTCAACATGACGATGATCCGCGGAAATTTGTTATCGCAACTGAATTGCTTGCAAAGGATGCCGAATTATTTGGATGGAAAGATGTTAAGACACTGAAGACCGTTAAGGGCTCTGAAATGGAAAATATCCTTGCACAACATCCATTTGATCCGAAACGAAAATTAGTTGTAATGCTTGGCGACTTCGTTACGCTTGATGCCGGAACGGGGTTAGTTCACACGGCTCCTGGATTTGGGGAAGACGACTACAATGTCGGAATGAAGTACGGCTTAGATGTCTTTGCTCCAGTTGATGCCAAAGGATACTTGACTGATGAAGCCGGCGAAGACTTTGCAGGTGTCTTTTATGAAGATGCTAACCAAATCTCATTAGATAAATTAAAAGCTTCAAATGCATTGATTAAACAAATGGACTATGAACACAGTTATCCATTTGACTGGCGGACAAAGAAACCGATCATCTTCCGGGCAACGCCACAATGGTTTGCATCGGTTGATAAGATTCGGGACGATATTCTGAACGCAATTGACAGTGTTAAGTTTATGCCAGAATGGGGTCAAAAACGGCTTCACAACATGATCCGTGACCGTGGCGACTGGGTAATTTCACGGCAACGGGTATGGGGTGTTCCATTACCGATTTTCTATGCCGAAGACGGCGAAGCAATTATGACACCAGAAACGATCGAACATGTTGCTCAATTGATTGAAAAGCATGGTTCAAATATTTGGTTTGAAAAGGATGCTAAGGATCTTTTGCCTGAAGGATTCACCAGTGAACATTCACCAAACGGGAAGTTTACAAAGGAAACCGACATTATGGATGTTTGGTTTGATTCCGGTTCATCTCACCAAGGTGTGCTTGCTTCACGGGATTACCTGACATATCCGGCTGATTTGGTCCTTGAAGGTTCAGATCAATACCGGGGATGGTTCAACTCAAGCATGATCACAAGTGTTGCCGTTTCAGGGAAGGCACCATATAAACAGGTTATTTCACAAGGATTTACCCTTGATGGCAAAGGACACAAGATGAGCAAGTCACTTGGAAACACAATCGTTCCAAATGATGTGATCAAGCAAATGGGTGCTGAAATTATTCGGTTATGGGTATTAAGTGCCGACACATCAGCAGACGTTCGCGTTTCAATGGGCAGTTTCCAACAAATTGCGGAAAGTTACCGGAAGATTCGGAATACCTTTAGATTCTTACTTTCAAACGTTGCCGACTTTGATCCGGAAAAGAATCAAGTGGCATTTGATGATCTTGAAGCCATTGACCGTTACATGCAAATTCAAGCAAATGAATTTACAAAGGATATTTTAGATGATTACGCAACGTATGATTTTATGGATATCTATAAGAAGGTCATCAAGTTCATCACCACTGACTTATCAGCATTCTACCTTGATATTGCAAAGGATGTTATTTACATTGAAGAAGCTGATGGTCACAAGCGGCGTTCAATGCAAACTGTTTTGTATGACATCGTTGTTCGGTTAGCTAAATTGTTAACTCCAATTTTGCCGCATACAACCGAAGAAGTTTGGGAATACTTGCATGAGCCAGAAGAATTTGCCCAATTATCAGAAATGCCGGCAGTGAACTATTACGATGGTCAAAAGAAGTTACTTGAAAACTGGAGCCGCTTCATGAAAGTCCGGTCAAATGTTTACAAGTCACTTGAAATTGCTCGGGATGATAAGATGATTGGAAAATCATTTGAAGCCCATGTCAAGTTGTATGTCACTGACGGGATCAAACAAGAATTGGATAGTTTAAATGCTGATATTCGGCAAGCAATGATCGTTTCGGCATTAGATATTCTTCCAATTGATGAAGCCCCAGCTGATGCAGATGATTACGACGAAGTAAAAGTTAAGATCGAAAAGGCAACGGGGGAAGTTTGCCCACGTTGCCGGATGATCAAGACTGATGTGGGTGCGGACCAAGAATTACCGCAAGTTTGTGCTCACTGTGCTGAAATCATTCGCCATGACTTCCCTGAAGCAGTTGAAGAAGGATTAGAAGACTAATAATGAGTAAAAAAGACTGAGCGCATAACGACTCAGTCTTTTTTAGCGTTTAATGAACTATATTTTTTAGAATTTCTCTGCTATCATTAGAGTTAAAGTGAGATAAAATGAGGAATGCAAAATGGATTTTAAAGAAAAGACCTTATCAACTGAAAATATCTATAACGGGAAAGTTGTTCACTTAGATAAAGAAATTGTTAAACTTCCCAATGGTAAGGAAGCCGTTCGCGAAGTTATCCGGCATCAGGGGGCGGTTGGCGTAATTGCCATTACTGATTCGAATAAAATTGTAATGATTCGGCAATGGCGTGAACCCCTAAAGAAGGTTACCCTTGAAATTCCAGCGGGAAAAATTGAACCGAGCGAACACGATGATCCGGAAAAAACAGCTCGACGTGAATTGAACGAAGAGACGCGGTTTGCAGCTGATCAGTTTGAATTAGTTACGAAATTTTATACCTCACCTGGCTTTGCTGATGAATTAATGTATTTATATCATGCAGTGGGATTAAAAGCTGTTAAAGATGAATTACCGCAGGATGACGATGAGTTTCTTGAATTGGTTGAGTTATCGCCAAAGGAAGTTCAAGAGGCAATTAGCCGCGGCGAAATTTGTGATGCCAAAACATTGATGGCGGTTATGTTTTGGCAAATGATGGGGTAGGTCAATGAGC
>DWVG01000082.1 GCA_019120355.1 Candidatus Ligilactobacillus faecavium | reverse complement strand
TGGGCTTGATTACATGGGCCACTACCGGAACTTGCCATTCGTTGGGGTTTTGAAACCGGAAATTTACGCTGATAATCAAGAATAGTCAAAAAAAGTCAAGTATGATATGATTAGCTTGATAACTTTGAATTTTTAGTTATTGTCGTAGGAGGAAATAATGAATAATAACAATAAAAAGAATGGACTATTTCGGAATAGTCTTTTCTACATTGTCGTTTTTCTGGGAATTATGGGAGCAGTCTACTACTTTACCGGTGGTAGTAACGACTCATCGACCCAACAAATTCAGTCAAGTACATTTATTTCTGAATTAAAGAAGGACAATGTAAAGAAGTTTACGTTAGAACCTTCTGGAAACGTTTATAAGGTTTCCGGGGAATATCGTAAACCAGTAAAGACTTCCTCAAAGAAGAATAGTCTGACAGGTATGGGCGGTGGCAGTTCAACTGCGAAAAACTTCACTACAGACATGGTCACTAACGAAGGAACCGTTAATGAAGTGATGAAGTACGCCCAAAAGAATCATGTTGCTAACAGCGCGAAGGAAGAACAATCAAGCAGCATTTGGATGCAATTGTTGTTGACCATCGTGCCGATTGTGATTATGATTTTCTTCTTCTACATGATGATGGGAAACGCTGGCGGCGGTCAAGGCGGCGGCCGGATGATGAGCTTTGGCAAATCAAAGGCTAAGCCAATTGATAAGAAAGAAAACAAGGTTCGTTTCTCAGATGTTGCCGGCGAAGAAGAAGAAAAACAGGAATTAGTCGAAGTTGTTGAATTTTTGCGTGATCCACAGAAATTCAAACGCTTGGGTGCTAAGATCCCATCAGGGGTCTTACTTGAAGGCCCTCCAGGAACTGGGAAAACATTGCTTGCAAAGGCGGTTGCCGGTGAAGCAGGCGTACCGTTCTTCTCAATTTCGGGTTCTGATTTCGTTGAAATGTTTGTTGGGGTCGGTGCAAGCCGTGTACGTGATTTGTTTGAGAATGCTAAAAAGAATGCCCCATCAATTATCTTTATTGATGAAATTGATGCCGTTGGACGGAAACGGGGCAATGGCATGGGCGGCGGTCACGATGAACGTGAACAAACCTTGAACCAATTATTGGTTGAAATGGATGGTTTTGAAGGTGATGAAAACGTCATTGTCATGGCTGCAACGAACCGCTCAGATGTTTTAGATCCCGCTTTGCTTCGTCCTGGTCGTTTTGACCGGAAGATTTTAGTCGGACGGCCAGATGTTAAGGGCCGGGAAGCCATCTTGAAGGTTCACTCAAAAGGCAAGCCATTGGCAGACGATGTTGACTTGAAGATGGTTGCTAAACAAACACCAGGCTTTGTCGGGGCTGATTTAGCAAACTTATTAAACGAAGCGGCGTTGTTGGCTGCTCGGCGTGATAAGAACGAGATCGATGCTTCAGATATTGACGAAGCTGAAGACCGCGTAATTGCCGGACCAGCAAAACGTGATCGGGTAATTAGCGAACAAGAACGGCGAACAGTTGCGTTCCACGAAGCTGGACACACAATTGTCGGCCTTGTTTTGAATGATGCTCGGGTCGTTCACAAGGTTACGATCGTACCTCGGGGACGTGCCGGCGGATATGCGATCATGCTTCCGCGAGATGACCAAATGTTGAATTCAAAGAAGGACTTGAAAGAACAAATTGCCGGCTTAATGGGTGGTCGAGCTGCCGAAGAAATTATTTTTGGACAACAATCATCTGGAGCTGCAAATGATTTCCAACAAGCGACCCAATTGGCACGGGCTATGGTTACTGAATACGGAATGAGCGAAAAGCTTGGACCGGTTCAATATGAAGGCCAAGCAAACATGCAACCGGGTGAATTTGACGGTCAACACAGTTATTCAGGGCAAACGGCAAACTTGATCGATGAAGAAGTTATGCGGCTTTCAAACGAAGGAATGGAAACTGCTAAACAAATCATTCAAGAACACCGTGAACAACACCGGGTAATTGCTGAAGCTTTATTGAAGTACGAAACACTTAATGAAAAGCAAATCTTGAGTTTGTTCAAGACTGGTAAGATGCCAGCCGAAAATGAAGATGAATTTCCAAGTGAAAAGTCAGGTTCATTTGAAGAAGCCAAGAAGGCATTAGAGCGGAAAGATGCTCAACGGCAAAAGATCGATGCTCAAGAAGTTGCAGCTGAAAAAAAGGCCGAAAAGCAAGATGATGAATCATTACCAACACAAACATTTTATCCGAGTGAAAAGCATGATGATTCACATCAAGATGAAGGCTAAATAGCGTAAAGGGTGACTATGGTTAACATGGTCACTTTTTATGTTAATCGGAATTAAATATTTTTTTATTTTTAAAAAAGAACATGGTAAAATCTTAGGTTGGAAGAAAAGAAGGGATAGTTTATGAGCGATTATTTAGTAAAAAGTTTGGCATTTGGTGGTCAAATCAGAGCGTATGCGGTCGACGCGACAGAAACGGTCAGTACAGCCCAAAAATTACACGATACTTGGAGTGCAGCTTCAGCAGCTCTTGGTCGGAGCCTTGTAGGAACTTTGTTACTTGCATCAGCTTCACTTCAAGGTGATGAAACAATGACGGTTAAGATCAATGGCAATGGTCCGGTTGGTGGAATCGTTGTTGATGGCAATGCTAACGGAACGGTGAAGGGATACGTTCAAAATCCGCATGTTCATTTACCGTTAAATGATAAACACAAAATTGATGTAAAGGGTGCCGTTGGAACAGAAGGCTTCCTCGCGGTTACAAAGGATCTCGGATTAAAAGAACCATTTACGGGGCAAGTGCCATTGGTATCAGGTGAACTTGGCGAAGATTTTACGTATTATCTTGCTAAGTCAGAGCAGATTCCATCATCAGTTGGTTTGTCAGTTTTCGTTAATAATGATAATTCAATTGAAACGGCGGGCGGCTTTATGATTCAGGTAATGCCAGGAGCAAAGGAAGAAACGATCAGTCAAATCGAAAAACGGTTAGCTGAAATTCCAATGGTTTCTGAAATGATGCGCGATGGCAAGAAGCCGGAAGACATCTTAAATGAAATTTTGGGAGCTGAAAATGTTAAGATCCTTGATAAGATGCCAGTCAGTTACCACTGCGACTGCTCACGGGAACGGTTCCTAGGCGTGTTAACAAGTTTACCAACTGATCAGCTTCAAGAAATGGCCGATGAAGATCATGGAGCCGAAGCCGTATGCCATTTCTGCGGTAAAAAGTATCAGTTTACTGAAGATGAATTGCGGAAGATCATTAAGGTAAAAAAACAAAACGGAAAGAAAGAGGATTAAGCAATGGAATGGAAGATTGGTGATATTACAATTCCAAACCGGGTCGTTGTTGCGCCGATGGCAGGGGTAACCAACGTTGCATTTCGGATGATCTGCAAGGAGTTTGGTGCAGGATTAGTTGTTTGTGAAATGATTTCAGATAAAGGGATTCATTTCCGAAACAAGAAGACATTGGGAATGCTGTTTGTTGATGAAAGTGAACACCCGGTAAGCGTTCAAATTTTTGGCGGAACAAAGGATTCACTGGTTGAAGCAGCTCAATATGTTGCTGAAAATACAAGCACAGATATCATTGATATTAACATGGGGTGTCCGGTGCCCAAAGTTACAAAGACGGATGCCGGTGCTCACTGGTTACTTGACCCTGATAAGATTTATGAAATGGTCAAAGCGGTTACGGCGGCAGTTGACAAGCCGGTCACGGTTAAAATGCGGACTGGTTGGGATGATGACCACATCTTAGCGGTTGAAAACGCATTGGCGGCTGAAGAAGCAGGGGCATCAATGCTTGCAATGCACGGCCGGACACGGAAACAACTTTATTCAGGGCATGCTGATTGGGGCATTTTAAAGGATGTTGCTGATCACTTAACGAAAATTCCATTTGTCGGAAACGGCGATGTACGTACTCCGCAAGACGCAAAGAGAATGCTGGATGAAGTTGGGGCTGATGCCGTCATGATCGGCCGGGCAGCATTAGGAAACCCGTGGATCGTTAAGCAGGTAACCCATTACCTTGAAACGGGCGAAGAAATTCCAGAACCAACTCCGGCAGAAAAAATCAAGGTTGCCAAGGAGCACCTTCACCGTTTGATCAAGCTGAAAGGTGAAAAAATCGGTCCCCGGGAATTCCGTTCACAGGCAGCATACTACTTGAAAGGAATTCCACGGTCTGCCCGGACAAAAGCAGCATTGAATGATGCTGACACCGAACAAGAAATGATCGAGATCTTTGATAACTTCTTGAATGATTTGGACAGTGCGGCAGCAAGACGGGCTGCTCGCCGTGCACATTCACGAAATTAATTAAAGATGTTTAGTGTTTTTTGATATGATATAATCTCACTAGAGGTCAAAAATTAAGAAAAGAGGGCTATTATGGCAAAAGATCAATCAATGAATGATCAGATGCGGGTTCGTCGCCAAAAGATGCAAGAATTGCGCGATGAAGGTATCGATCCGTTTGGTCACCGGTTTGAACGGGATTCAATGAACGCCGATCTTCATGAAAAGTATGGCGACATGACAAAAGAAGAATTAAACGATGCAGGTTACACTGCAACAATTGCGGGCCGGATGGTTGCTAAACGTGGAAAGGGTAAGGTCGGCTTTGCTGACTTGCAAGACCGTTCAGGCAAGATGCAGTTATATGTTCGGAAAGATGTTGTTGGTGAAGACCAATATCATATTTTCAAACGGTCAGATTTAGGTGATTTCCTTGGAGTAACGGGTGAAGTTATCAAGACTGATATGGGTGAATTGACTTTACGGGTTACAAAATTGACGTTCCTTTCAAAGGCTTTACGTCCATTACCTGATAAGTACCACGGTTTACAAAATATTGAACAGGTATACCGGCAACGTTACTTAGACTTGATCACTAACCGGACAAGCTTTGAACGCTTCATGAACCGGAGCAAGATCGTAAAGGCTATCCGGGATTATATGGATGAAAATGGTTTCGTTGAAGTTGAAACACCGATTTTGAGCAACATTGCCGGTGGGGCTGCTGCACGGCCATTTATCACTCACCATAACGCATTGGACATTGACATGTACTTGCGGATCGCAACGGAATTGTCACTTAAACGGTTGATCGTTGGTGGAATGGAACGGGTTTATGAACTTGGACGGGTCTTCCGGAACGAAGGAATCGATACCCGGCACAACCCAGAATTCACAACCATGGAAACCTATGCTGCATATTGGGATTTAACTGACGTTATGGATGAAACGGAAGGAATTTTCAAGGCAGCTGCTAAGGTTGTAACGGATAACGGAATTATTACTTACCAAGGAAATGAAGTTAACCTTGATAAGCCGTTTAAGCGGGTTCACATGGTTGATTTGATCAAGGAAGAAACCGGCGTTGATTTCTGGAAAGAAATGTCACTTGATGAAGCCCGGAAGATTGCTGATGAACATAATGTTCATTACGAACCATACTGGCAAGTTGGTCACATCATTAATGAATTCTTTGAAACATTCTGTGAAGAAAAAATTGTTGACCCAACATTTGTTTATGGTCATCCAGTTGAAGTTTCACCACTTGCCAAGAAGAATGAAAAGGATCCGCGGTTTACTGACCGATTCGAACTCTTTATTCTTGGCGGTGAATATGCGAATGCCTTTACTGAATTAAATGATCCAATCGATCAACGTGAACGGTTTGAAGCTCAAGCAGCTGAACGCGAAAACGGAAATGATGAAGCTGAACACATTGATGAAGATTACTTGGAAGCAATGGAATACGGAATGCCGCCAACAGGTGGATTAGGAATCGGAATTGACCGGTTAGTAATGTTATTGACGGATGCACCGTCAATTCGGGATGTCTTATTATTCCCAACCCGGCGTCCAGAAAAATAATTAAATCACTTTTTCAAGGAGCACATGAAGTTCATGGGCTCCTTTTTTGATTTTGAAAAATTAAAAAAAGGATTGACGGTGGTTGGGATTTGATGATAAACTAACAAAGTCGTCAAAAAGGGAACAACGATTGATGTTAATAATTAAATAAAAAAGTTATTGACAAGTTGGTGCCTGTTTGATAATATAATAAATGTTCCGCTGATGCGGAGTTAAACATTTGATAGATCTTTGAAAACTGAACAATGTTTCGACACACAAATGTGCAGGGCAATTTATGAAAATGAATGCAATAACATTTGCGAAGTCAATTCGCTAGTAATTACGAGTCACAAACTTATAAATTGAGAGTTTGATCCTGGCTCAGGACGAACGCTGGCGGCGTGCCTAATACATGCAAGTCGAACGAGAATTTCTTACACCGAGTGCTTGCACTCACCG
>DWVG01000081.1 GCA_019120355.1 Candidatus Ligilactobacillus faecavium | reverse complement strand
CCGCCAAAGAATAATGCAATATGTAATTTCTTTTTGCTATCCATTTACTTAATCACCTTTTGTTTAAAATTTTGTTCGTACATAACTTGAAACCTAAGTATAGCATAATTTATTATCATCTGCACCCAATTACCCTTAAAAAAGACGAATTTCAGCAAGTCGTTTATGCCGTTTACTCTTCTTCAAAAATTCTTCGCGTGATTTTGCCATCGTCGCTTCAAAACGATGCAGACTGTCAATGTCCCATAACGGCATTGCCCGTTTTTTCCGGATAAATTCCTGATTGCCAATTGCCTGTTCGATTTTCATGACATCATCGATTTTCGGACATTGACTGTGATCAAGCATTCCAACTGGCCGTCCCTGTTTGAATGCGTGTTGCAAAGCAGATTCTGTCTTCCCGTTTTGGTCAGTTTCAACAACGACCAATCCATCAGCAAGGCCGCTTTCCCATTCATCACGGGCTGCTAAGAATTGCCGCCGTACAATTGCTCCAAGGCTATAGGTTGACATTAACGCGCCGCCATTATCGATGATTTCTTGAGCAAAATCCTTGTTTTCTTTCGGGTAAATTGGTTGTTCCAAACTATGGCCTAAAATGGCAACCGTTGTGCCACCTGCTTTTAACGCGCCGGTATGCGCCGCCGTGTTCGTTCCAACGGATAATCCACTGACAACGGTCAAACCGTCCTTCGCAAATTGATATGCCATCCGTTCTGCCATCTTATAACCGAGTTCCGTTGGTCGGCGGGTTCCAATAAATCCTACTGACGGACCTTGAAGAGCTTTAACATTGCCCTTAACGTAAATGATCAACGGATAATGGTTTAAACTCCGCAAGTTATCCGGATAATCGGCATCCTGATAGTTTAAAATTTGAATTCCATAACTACGAGTCTTTTCCATTAATTCGCGAGCATCCGCAAGCATGTTTTTCCATTTTTGATAATCCAAAGAGCCTTCATTGATTCGCCGATTGATCGTTGAATTGCGATGCATGTTGCGGAAATTTTCTAAAATTAATCGTGGCTTAACCGTGTCAAAAAACTTTAACACTGTTTTGGGACCAACGCCCTTGATCATTTGCAACGCTAAAATTAATTCTGTAAGTTGATCGCTATCCATCTTAATTCCTCTTATTCCATAAATTACTATTCTAAGTATACAGGTTACCGAAATATTTTAGAAATTAAACGCATTAAAAAAAGGCTGCAACCTAAGCCGCAGCCTTCTTTATAATCAGGTTCCAAAACAAACGGAACTGTGATGAAGCTAGTGGAGGACGCAAACCTCCACTCCGAATCTATGCTGACGCGATTCGTTCGCCTTTCTCCTTCCACCACGCTCGTTTTTACTGTTTTGTCACCCCTTAATTAAAATCTGAATTATTACTAAACATGTAACTCTTATGGTGATACCTCATCGACATGATCAAACCGATCCCAATCATGTTCCCAATCAACGAAGATCCCCCTTGACTAATAAATGGCAACGGGATCCCGGTTAATGGAAGTAACCCAATACTCATTCCGATGTTTTCAAATACGTGGAATAAGATCATCATGATAACCCCGGTTGAAATGTATGCGTAAAATTCATTCCGGGTTTCAAACGTTACTTGAACCATTTGGAAAATCAACAACAGGTAGATGAAAATCAAAACACATCCACCAATAAAGCCGAAGTTTTCGCCAATGACAGAGAAAATCATATCAGATTCCCGAACAGGAACATAAACGTTTGAAACATTAAATCCTTTTCCAAATAACTGACCAGACCCAATGGCTTCAATACTCCGCCATAACTGGTAACTAGAACCGGTCGTATTATTTTCAGGATGCAGCCACGCATCGATCCGTTGGAATTGGTAGTTTTGGAATCCTAAGTGCAGCAATACTCCCCGGTTAAAGACCGCAAAGTAAATTGCAATTGCTCCAATAACGAAAAATACTCCAAAGATTGGAACAATGATGCGCCATGAAATTCCAGAAATCAAAACCATTCCACCGAAAATCGCTAAGAAAACTAAAGTCGTCCCAAAGTCATTTTGAAGTTTTAACAAAATAACGATCGGCAATGTCCAAAGAAACATTTTTCCAAGCAACTTCCAATCCGTTTCGGTCGTATGCTCCGGATATAAGGAATTATGCTCGGCAATTACCCGCGCCAGCATCAATATATACGCGGGTTTCATCACTTCTGACGGCTGAAAGGTCAACGATCCGATTGCAAACCAGCTTTTGGCCCCCGTTTGAGCCGCATACGAACGACTATACAGGAAAAGCAACAGGAACATCAGCGTGATTCCAATGCCATAAGCAACCGGGGCCATCTTCCATAACTGTTCGGCGTCAAACTGCATGATAATCACGACCGCAATAATTCCAAAAACATACCACATTGCCTGTGAAACCAATGTTTTAGTTACACTCGCATTACTTGTATCATGCTTAACGGCAACGTAGATCGAAAGCATTCCGATTACGGCTAAAACAAGAACTGAGAAAATAATTCCCCAGTCGATGCGGTCATCATTACTTTTTACCCGCCGATTATTTTTAGTATTACCCAATTTTAAAGCTCCTTTGCGTAATCATCTTATGAGTGTAAATGGTAATAACTGATCAAAATATTAACCGCTTCTGAATGGCTTTTCACACTGAACTTTTCACCATCCGGAAGACTGGCAGTAAATTTATCATCTTCAGGTTTAACTGTTCCCAAAGACTTTTCACCTAATTTTAATTCAGCAACCGTTACCCCATTGATTACCTTTTCATCTTCAACTAATTCAATTGTTTTTGTCTTTTTTGACACACGCTTACCTCCTTAAAGTTATTTATTTAAATGTTCTTCATTGTAAAAGAAATTCTCATTGGGATCATTTCTCCAGCTTTCATTTCGCCGTAAACTAAAATGATCTGGAACAGGATCATATCCACCCTTCACAAACGGATTACACCGTAAAATTCGCGCTGCAGCCATCAAGCCGCCTTTCAATGCTCCAAACTTTTGAATTGCCTGTAAAGCATAGTTCGAACATGTCGGATAATACCGGCAGCTTGGCGGAAATAACGGTGAAATAAACCGTTGATACTGGTGAATGATCCACGTAAAAATCCGTTTAAGCATTCCAGTTATCTCTTTTGGTTTTCACTGCCAAGAATCTTTTCAAGTAAGATTCCCGTTCCGACAGCAACGTCGTCTAATGGCGTATCTGAAATGTTGACCGGGATGTTTAAGTTATCCATCAATAATTGATCCATGCCGTCAAGCAAAGCGCCGCCACCCGTCATCATGATTCCATGATCGATGATATCAGCGGCAAGTTCAGGTGGAATTACTCCTAAAACATCCTTTGCCGCTTCAACAACATTCATCATCGTTTCATTCAACGTTGGTTCAACATCGTCAGACTTCAAGGTAATTGTCCGTGGCAATCCTGAAATTGTATCCCGGCCGCGAACATCGATTTCTTCGTTGCGGTGTCCTGGAACAACCGTCCCGATTTCGATCTTCACCTTTTCAGCGGTCCGCTCACCAATTTGTAAATTATATTTCTTCTTTACAAAGTTCAAAATATCCATGTTCAACCGGTCACCGGCAATCTTCAATGAACGACTGGCAACAATGTCACCCAATGAAAGGAACGCAATATCACTTGTTCCCCCACCAATATCGATAACCATGTTTCCAAACGGTTTGAAAATGTCCAAACCGGCCCCCACAGCCGAAACTTTCGGTTCAAGTTCCAAGTAAACCTGACCGCCGCCAATTTTTTCAGCAACTTGGCGAATTGCTTTATGTTCAACGTCCGTTGTATTCGTTGGGCAGCAGATCATGATATTTGGTTTTGACATAAACCCTTTCACATTCAGCTTCTTAATGAAATATGAAAGCATTTGTTCTGTAATATCAAAGTCTGCAATTACCCCGTCCTTCAACGGTCGAATTGCCCGGATACTTCCTGGTGTCCGGCCAACCATTTGATAGGCTTCTGACCCAACAGCCAGAACCTTATTTGATTTTGAATTGACAGCTACTACTGAAGGCTCATTTAATACAATTCCTTCACCTTGGATATTGATCAGCACATTGGCCGTACCCAAGTCAATCCCAATGTCTTTTGCCATAGCAATTCTCCTTTAATAACCATTACTCAAAATTAAGGATATATCTCGGTTATTATACCATAGAATCATTTTTAAATTCACGCAAAATCAAGACCAAAAAAGGAGCTGTGTCAAAATCCAGCCCCTTAATGATTCGTAATTTGATTAATTTTTAACTTCGCTGTTGATCTTCATTTCGTTTCCGGTAATATCGTTGACCCGTTTGATTTCAGCACCTAATGAAGCAAGCTTTTGGTTAAAGTGCCAGTATCCGCGATCAAGGTATTCCAAGTGGGTTACTTGCGTAATTCCCTTGGCAATCAATCCGGCAAGAATCAAAGCAGCAGCCGCCCGTAAGTCCGTTGCAGCGACTTCAGAACCGCTAAAGTTCGTTGGCCCGTTCAAAACAGCCGCGTTGCCTTCAACCTTAAAGTCCGCATTCATCCGCCGGAGTTCTTCAAGGTGCATAAACCGGTTTTCAAAAACGGTTTCCGTTAACGTGCTTGTCCCATCAGCGGCTAATTGAGCAACACTGATTTGCGGCTGCATATCTGTTGGGAATCCTGGATGCGGCATTGTCTTCACATTTGCTGGTTTAAGTTTTTCCGGCCCAATCACCCGAATACCGTCATCTTCCCGAATTACTTGGGCACCCATTTCTTCAAGCTTAGAAATCAATGGCTTGTTGTGTTCTTCAACGGCGTCTTTGATCAAAACATTCCCATTGGTAATTGCCGCAGCAACCATAAACGTTCCGGCTTCGATCCGGTCTTGAACAACCGTGTGTTCAACGCCATGAAGGTGATCGACCCCCACAACCTTGATTGTTTCTGTCCCAGCACCTGTCACGTGAGCCCCCATCTTATTTAAGAAGTTGGCAAGATCAACGATTTCAGGTTCCCGGGCAACGTTTTCAATAATCGTTGTTCCCTTGGCTAAGGTTGCGGCCATCATAATGTTTTGGGTTGCACCAACACTTGGAAA